>JALVFC010000543.1 GCA_027030285.1 Thiotrichaceae bacterium
GTAGAAGCAAAACCGATTTATTAACACCAGGGTTTTGCATTTTTGCATACCACCACGGCAAATAGTCGTACTGAAATTTATACCTTTGATCGCATTGTCAATGTCCTTTCCGCATCAGGTGATAAAGATCACTTCGCTCTCCTCATGCTTTGCATATCCATACCGTTTGATATTCTTTTTGCATCCTTCGCAAAGCCTGAAGATAATGATGCTATCCGCACCAGTGAAGTGCTTCTTGTACTCTAATTCTACCTCAGTGAGAATATTTTGCAAGACGCGCTGTGAATCACGGATTTGAAAGACGCTGTATTGAATGCGATATCCATAACGCTCCAGAAACCGCGCAAACCGTGCGCGTTGCTTATCACTCTCAAAGTCATATGATACTACAAGCATAGGCGTAACTGTTATCAAATTAACGAATTGTAAATTGCTCTAACTCCCCCTCATCGTTGATAATCATGTAGTACAGTGAGCGCACATATTTGTACATGTCTTCCTTGTAGCGCATAATCTCCGTTAGAAAAATTTTTGCATACTTGTGACTGTGTTGATAGTCCAAATAATACTTCCCCTTTGCTCTGCGAAAGTCAGCTGCTCTGAACTGTCCAAGTGTGTGCGTTTTGTACAGCGCTCTGTCAATGATGCAGCGAAACGGCTCCATCACGTCACTAGAGAGTGACTTGCGTTGAAAAAACAGTCTGTGATACATCCCCTTGTATGTATCAAACCCATACACACGCAATAACGAATCAACGAAGTTGAACAGATATGTATAGCCCATATCCAACAACACGTTATTCGGATCTACCTTGCCGCGCGGCACACGCTTGTACCACTCAATCTGACTGAAGTAGGCAGTAAAGAAATCTCTGCTGACAGAACCCTCAATGCCGCGCAGCGTTGCAGCATCTGTCGCTTTTGCTAGTTTTTCTTTAACCTCTTTCTTGTAGGCACTGCGCGATCGAATGCCAATCGTATTCACGCCAATGGAGCGCAACAATGCCAACTGATTGATTGTCTTGTGCAGAACAATTGCACGAGCGATTTCCAACATGCGCTCTTCGGAGAGCGCGTACTGCTTCTGACGCAAGAGATAGTTTCCCTCAGCATAGGCGCCAATTGTTGCGTATGTTTCATTTGTGCGGGTCAGGAGAAAAAGCGACACACCATTCTTCATGCACTTGCGAATGAGCTGACTTGTCAGCGTCATCTCACCGATGATGAACACAGCCAAGAGGTGCCTGATGGGCATCTTGTCATGGATGCGCCCATGCAATGTGATAACAATATTCTCATTGCGAAATGAGAGGTTGCACCTCCCAAGTGTGTAGGTGTTCAGAAACAGGATTTGCTTTTGGCGAAAATCCGGTGCTGTAATCATATGCGTGATATCTTACTAAATTACGTTGTGCTATCGTCTTTTTTGCATAAAGCGCGATAGATACAAAAATGACACTTCTTGCTATTCACCAACGGCACACTTGTTGCGATGTCAAATGTGCGCATACGTTCCAGCGTACGAAGAAAGAGAAACTCATCACGCATGTTCTGTGATATAGGATATTTTTTGTTATCAGCAAGCGAATGGATGACCATGTTCTTTATCTCATAGCCCATCTCCCGCAAACATGCCTTCTGCGCATAGAGCTGATATTTGTAACCCTCGTAAATTCTTACAACACGCGTTTTCCTCTCAATCAGCACTTTGTCCTCTTGGTCATAGATATCAATTTTTCCAATAAGTCCCAGCTTATGCGAAAATACTTCCATACCCTGCAAGTAACGTGCACGCGTTGAGTACCTGCCAGCATCTGATGCGGCGTGCGTCAGCGCCCCTTCCTTCTGCGGACGCGCCTTGTAATTGTCGTCATCAAATTGGTAGTAGATGCTGTGGAAATACACAGAGCGCGGACAGAACACGAAGTCATTGATTGTTGCGATTTGGATGTAGTCATACATACAATTTGCGTATTTACTTGTTGTCCCGCTGAAACAAAAGCACGTCTGCAGACGTGCTTTTATTTTCTAAGTTGTATGTTGTGTGAGAAATGTATCCCACTCATCCTGCGACACAAATGTATCCGGATATCTTCGTTGTGTGTCTTGCGAACGCCCCCACGCGGTAATCTTTTGTAATATGATGATGCCTTTGCGCGCGATGTTGTATGCGCCGTTCTCATCACCATTTTGCGGATACTGCTCTTGCGCGTTCCGCGTATCAAAGAATGGCTCCACCGGCGACATCAGGAAGTCCTGTGCATTGATATCATCGGCACCGTCATCGGTATTGCGAATCTGACAGATGAGTCTGAAGTAGAAGCATAGATCTCGCAGGAAGGACACTGTTGCGCTGGCGCTTTCATCTAGTTCATCAATCTGCGCAAGAATATTGCGCGTAGTATCAATGCCACGTTGCGCGCACGCCTCTTGTAGCCTCTGTGTAATACTCCCCTCGCCTTCTACCGGAAAAACATCATAGCCGCCCTTTCCGGCATTATTACTGCGGTTCCACCTATGGCGCTCCACGCTGCTACACACAGTCCATGACACGCCATTATGCCGGTACGCAAACTCAAAGCGCTGTTTCTCGTCATTGAAAACAATATCATCAAATATGCGCAAGATGTCTTCCTTTGTCTTCTGCGCGTTCCTATATTTGAGATACACGTGCGGTCGCCACCCTGTCACCGGGTCCACTTGCGATGTATAACTCGCTGTCGTGTAGAAGATAATACCTGTTTGATTGCCCATTTTCTCAAATGTCTCAAAGGGGGCGGCCAGCTGATAGGCTCTCAGCAAATGTCCAGCCTTGGTTGCATCCACTTCACCCTTATTAACAAGGAAATTAAGCTTCTCAATAAGCGCTTTCTCCAACTGTTGATAGACCGACTTCTCAATACCACCGCGAATTTGCTTGAAGCGCATATTAAGGTTTTCCAAAACAATAATGGCATTGTGCTTGATGGCAAGGTCGGCAATCTCACGCACGACAAGTGAGATGTACCCTTTCTTGAGATCCTTGATTTGCTCTACGCGCTGCCAATTCTTGCGCGCCTCTTCACGAGCTCCCTGGCGCTCTGTGAGGAGAGCATGATAATCCTTGCTGCCAATTGTGTTGAAACTGCCACTGACAATACGATTGCCATTCTGATCAATGATGGAGTAGTATGCCAAGTGCTTCTCACCACGATCAATGCCCATGATATTAATATCAGGATTACCTGCGAGGAAGCGGTTGACAGCATCATTGAATGCAGAGGTTTTCACATCACCCGCTGTGCGATTGAGCGTAATCGGAACGTGCAGAAACACTTTATCCTGTGTATAGCGCTTCTTGGCAGCGACCTCACGATTGCCGCGGCGTTCTGTTTTTGACTCAATTGCTGCCGGGCGATAGAAGACCTCTGCGCCACCATTGAGCCTAAAGACAAAATCTGCTGCTGCATTCTTCTCGGAAAACAGATACTCAAAATATAATGTGTGCAAATTTTTGCGACCCGTTGCACCATCATTCCAGTCTTTATTTTTGATTTGGAAGAGGTAGAGTTCGCCATTGGCATTCTTTTCTTCTACATACTCTTTTGAGATATTTTGCCACCCTAACTGATATCCTCCCTTTGCCACATCGTCATAGAACTCCCCGATGTTGGATGTATATTGTGCAGTGTCTTTAAGGTGTTTAAAGTCATAGATTTTCCATCCGTCATACTTCTGCAAAGCATTTTTATAAAAGTCAATTAATTTCTGCATGCTCTCAACATTGAACGTGTCGCCACTCTTAAATTCCGCGTTCTTATAAATACGCACAATTTCTTCTGATGGTGCAAAAAACTCCATGCCCTTTGCTGAGAAGCATACTTTTGGAAACATCTTTTTTGGATCAGGGAAAAACTTGTACACCATCTTCTGAAGTCCCTGTCCCTCAAAGTTACTGTGATGCTGGTTCGCAAAGATATTATTATGCCCCTTGCGCATAATACCCAAATAAAATTTGTCGCCATCACGCAAGATCACCCCAAAATTAGCAGCTTCTTTGTTTTTATCCCATCCATCCAATAATGTTGGGTTCTCAAAATTCAACTTCCACTTTTGGACATCCTCCCACGGCTTCTTTGTGAGATAGTTTCTCAAAAGATTGTAGGATGCAACAATTGTGCTGTGTGTATTACCATAGATCTCCTTAAATGTCTCATAGAATGTATCATCAATTGCAACGGCATCATCCCACATACTCTTCTTCTCAACAGCAAAATACTTCGCCATTTGGTAGATACGCAGGAGTGCGTCCGCATACTCTTTTATAATCTGTGTCGTTTGCTCATTCTTTGTAATCTGTCCATCAGAAAGCAGCTTCTTTGCCTTGTCTTCTGCTACAACATAGTCAGTGTCCTGCACTGTTGCTTCCATGTGCACAAACAGCCTTTCAAATTCATCAGCAAAAATCGCAAAAAATCCTTCTTCCAGTGTTTTATTTTCGGTGATGCTAGCATACCGTTCCTTCCAGGTACATTCTGTGTCCTCACTCTCCTGCACCAGCGTCAGTGCTTGCGTGATATATGCCACAGGAATGTAAGCAGGAAACTTTTTCTCTCCGGACGCTGTTGTTGCAATACGCTTTTTTGCTTTAGCCTTAAAGACATCTGCCAGCGCATCGTGCCATGCGCGTGTATCATGTGTATACTTGCGTGAGATTGTCTCAAAACCCTTCTTGCTAATATAGATTTGTGTATAGTCATATGTACCATTCTGTGCAGAAAAAGCTTGTGCGAGTTGACGCATCTCTGCAGCAAACACCGTACCATCATCTACAAATGCTCTGAATACATCATGCAACTCTCTGTCATCCTCAATAACATCAAAGAGGCGGCGCTCGCGCTCCCCAAGAATTTGGTTATCCAATGTCTTTGGATAACTAATTCTGACACCCTTGTTTTTCTGTTGGTACTCATTGATTGCAGATTTCAGCACACCTACAAACTTCTTGTTGTATGCATCAATTCCCTCCTGTAGTAGGCATGTACGTGCATAGAAATCAAGTGACTGTGCGTGCGCAATATCAAAATCACCAAAGTCCGTATGCGCGAGCAGTTCTGGATAGTTATTTTTTATGTCTGTAAGTTTTTGCATATTTTCTGCAAAACGCCGCAGATTCTGATTGATTGCACGCGTTGCGATTGCGGTTGCCGTACCATTGTCTTTATAAAAATTTTTCCGTGTTTCAAAGAACTTATCAAAATAGCCTGTGAACCCTTTCCACCCTTTGAAAATTGACTCTTCTCTCTCGTCAATCACCTCACCCGTTTCCGGATTGCTTGTCACGATTTTTACTGTCGTATCCGGCGCACTGCCATAGCGCGCAAACAGAACGTGCTCAAAGACGCCTTCTTCAAAAAGAAAGTCTTTGGTCTTCTTTTTGAGTTGCGGGTATCTCTGTGTTGCCCATATGTGCGCTGCCTTATCAAACAGCGCCACAACTTCCTTGCGCAATCGCTTCTCTTGTTTCTCAAATCCCTTCTTCCAGCGTTTTTTATCCTCTGCGTTCGTATCTTTCGTAATCTTTTGCACATTCTGCAAAGCTGCATAATAATCATCAAGATTGCCAAGTTGTGCATTTTGCAGACTCTCTGCCACAAACTCTCTATGCAATAGGTCAATCCATGGCTTCGTCTTTTCGTACTTTTCCCTAATCGCCCGGTCCTTGGCAAACACATTGTTCTGCTCCAGCATCATTTGCGTATTGCCAATGGGTTTTAATTCAAACCGCAACGTCTTGGAAAGTGCATAGCGATTGGTAAACGCGTCAAGCGATGTTGTCGTGCGCATAGTTTTCTATTATAGTGTGTTATCTCTTTTTACTTTACATCTTTCATCTCACAGGAGCAAGCAAAAACCGCCATAAAGCGGTCTTTACGCGCAGGTGCGGAGGCCTTGGTGGCGACAGCGTTCGTGGTAGGCGGCCAACACGCGCGGGCTGTGCGGCTGTGGCAAAAAGACCAGTTCATTGTCATTGGCGATAATCATGCTGCCGGGATGAAATGTCTTGGGATTGCTCATAATCTTGGTGCGCTGCCACTTCTTTAGAATGCCCTCTGTGTGCAGCGTCCGCATGAGCCACTCGCCGGCACGGCGCACGCGGTGCGTCAGCGCCGTATCGGACACCGCATAGGGTGAGCGCAGCACAAGTGTATCAAAGTGCGGCCGAAAGCGCTTGATCCACGTGTTGGCTGCCAGGAACTTCTGTGGATTGATGCTGGCAAAGAGCGGGCGCGCCATCATGTACTCGTGCGCACTGTAGCGATCATCCAGCGAGATGCTCAACGATCCCGTCGTGATGAAGTAGTTCAGACACAGGTGGTCGGCATGATGCGCATCCGTGCGCCGTAGCCCAAAGAGTTGTGTCACGAGCGTCACGAGAAACCGCCCCGTCCAAATGTGCCCTTTGGCCAAAACAATCAGTACATCCCAGTCACTGCTCTTCTCGGCGTGCTTCATCGCCAAGCGCCCCGTCACCCACACCTGGCGCACAAACGGCACGTAGCGCAACAGCCGCACCCCACGCCGCATCGTACGCAGCTTCACTGCCGAGATGAGTGCGCGGCGTCGCCGCTCCGGCACCAGCTCCTCGCGCCCGGGCAGGACATAGAAGCCATCCACACACGCCAGGCGACCATCACGGACCAGCATGCTCAGCATCGCATCAATCTGCCCGAGCGTCTGCGGCTTGCGGTACTGCGGTTGTATGTTGACGTCCTCAAGACTCAGG
>JALVFC010000544.1 GCA_027030285.1 Thiotrichaceae bacterium
GGTGGTACTGTACCTTAAAAGGTGAAATAGCACCTACCAAACCATAGGTTAAGCCAATCGGACAACCATAGCGACACCAGGCACGGCGCGAGTAGAAAATTTCAAACAGCAGCAACAGTACCACCCAGAGCACGGCAAGCCCAGGACCATAGATCAATGCACGACTTAAAATTCCCGTTGGCGAGATGGTTTCATACACCGTATAACCAGTGACAAAAGCAAGAATCACAAAAATCAGCCAGAACCAGGTACGTGCGCGACGATCAAAGGGATGATCCTTGACCCAGCCTTTGGCAACCAGTTTCAGGTGAATCGCTTCTGCCCATTCCGCCACCAGATGATATGGGCACACCCAGGAACAGAAAGTACGCCCACCTAATAGCCACCACATAATAAACACCGTCGTGGTGCCAATAATCAGATTCAAAACTACATGCTTGTACGCCAGCATTACCTGTAGAGCCGAGTTTAGATCCGCCATATGAAAACCAACAAAGCGCGAGGCAGTCAACGCGCCTTCCAGCATACTAATATCCAGATGGTACGAAATAACAAACAACAGGTTGATGGCAATCAACACAGCCCAACGCCTGCGCCGCCATTTTTGTGGCCCTTTTTCTTTCTCAGCCAGTTCCTCATGTATCGCAGCGATGCGCGCCGGGTCAGATTTCTTGGCAGCGTGCATTTTTTTCACTGCATCAGAAAATTTGCTCTTGTCAGGGCGTGCCGGATCAGCACCAAATAATACCTTGATGGATTCTACAAAATGACTCATGACATTTACTCCTACTCCTTTACCCAGCTCTAACCCAGCTCTTTGACCGCTTTTAAATTTTGCACATCTGGCTCCCAGCCATTCTTGCCAATACCTCGATCTTCATGGCTATCAATGACAATGGCGGGTTCAGAGGTTGGGCAAACCATCTCACACACGCCACAACCCACACAACCATCCAGTATTTCAGGTTTCATGCGCTTCACACCATCGCTACTGTCTATTTCAACCAGTCTGATAGCACGTTTTGGCGGGCATTGACTCTTATCCCCCGCAGGTGGCTTGCCTGCATCACAATCATTGCTGCGTATTTCAATCGGGCACAGACGGACACATAAATCACAGATCTCAAGATCAAACGACTGATCTGCAAGGGGTACAGCATTCCAGCGATCTATTTTTTCAAAACGCAATACTCCGGTAAAATTCTCATTGTTACGTGGTTTACCCTTAAAACCCTGCCCTTGCATAGCAAGACAAATTTTCGGTTTATCCAGCCTGGCAACACCGATATTTACCTGTGCAGGATAGTCAATATCATGGGTTAATGCCCCTGTCGGACACGCCAGCACACATTGCAAACCATCACAGGAAAAATCACACGCCTGTTTTCGCGGATCAATATGTGGCACACCTACACCAAAACCCTCATCCAGCTCAGATAATTTAATCGCCTCTACAGGGCAAACCTGTACGCACTGACCGCATTTGATACAGGCCGCCAGAAACTTGTTTTCCTGAATAGCACCTGGCGGTCTCAGGCGTTTTACCCAACCTTTTACTATCGGCACATAACCCAGCAAGGCAACTCCCGTAATACCTACTGTGTAAGCAATAGTACGGATGAACTTGCGCCTTTCACGCTGCTTGCGAGTAAGCCTGGGCTTGCCTCCTGATTTACTTTTTCCGGAAGCTTTCATTGATGTAACCTTCTGATCTTTTGCCATCTTTGAGAGTCCTGTGGTTAATGTCCCAATTGTTCCTTTTGCGATTCAAGCAGCATTTCATAGGCTGATTTCTTCTTATCCGTTTTAGCAGGGGTCGCTGTCGAATCCGCACGAGAGAAGGATTCAGCATTGTGATGCTTCGCTTTAATAAATTTCTTTGTTAGTGGCTTTTTGTCTCTTACCAGTAAATTTGGTTTGGAAAAAGGGGCAAGCTGCTCCAGAAAATCCAGCGTTTCCAGAATGGGGGAACCTTTAAAAAACTGTGCACCAGGCACATCACGCCACAGCTCGTCAGAATAGGCATAAAGCTCATACGGGGTATCTCCAACACTGTCCGAATTACGGTCAAAGCCCTCATAATCACTCCAGTAATTGCCTTCCCATACATTGCGATTCGCTGTTTCGCCCCCTGATACCACGACTTGTGTAAGGTTTCCCGCAAACTGGTTGTGCTTGAAAATATTATCGTGCCAGTCATTCAGAAAACGCACACCGATACCGTTATAGGCAATCAGGTTATCGTTATAGCGATTCGTTGTATCCGGCTGGAAAGGTGATACATCAATATACAGGCCGGTTGAGCAGTAAAGCACCTCGTTCCCTTCAATAATCAAATCCGAAGTTTCCTTAAAACCAATGCCCAGCCCGGTTGGTCCTGATGCATGAGCAATAAAGTTATCCCTGACCACCACACCATCGCTATACATCAGAAAAATACCTACCAGGTTGTTGTAGTATTTATTGCCTTCAACCAGGTTATAGCGTGAGTACATAAAGTGTAGTGAATAGCGACTATCACGTCCGGTATTGCCTTTGATGATATTGTCAGCAGAATACCAGACCACCATATCACGCACATTAAAGGTCACATTATTCAGAATCTTGTTTTTAAAGCTGTACCAAAGACGTATCGAATCGCCTTTCTGCCCTACTTCAAACTGATTCTTGGAGCTAATGGTATTACGCTTGACAATATTGTTGCTGGACTGTTGCAGGTCTACACCAAACAGACAGTTATCAATCACATTATTCTTAATGACATTGTAATTACCACGCACCTGCACACCTGCATCAATATCATTGGCAGATTCTCCCGAATTGGTTAAATGCAAATTCTGCAAGGTAGCACCATCGGTATGTAACTGAATAACTGAGCCCTTACCTCCAGCATCAATAGTGACACCATTTTTGCCATCAATGACCAGAGGTTTATCAATCACGACTGGCCCCGCATAAGTACCCGCTGCAGGCGTTAGTGTGTCGCCCTCTTTTGCTGCATCTACCAGTTTCTGAAATGAGGGATACGCCGGAGGATTTTTTGCTTTACTACCCTCAGTCGCTTCCAGCACACCCTGCGCAGCCACAGAATGAATGAAGGACGAAAAGAAAAACCCCCAGGCAACTACCACGGCGATAAAAGCAAGCCAGTAGCTTGTTGAATATCGGGTCAGGTTAACGCTCATTGCTAATGCCACATCCGTTTTTACTGTTGCCGACGACCAGGGTATCTGCCTGATCCGCTTATTCCTGCTTGCGCCGAATCAGCACAACCACAGCCAGCATGGCCGAGAACACCAGCATCAGGAAGAAACCAATATTGGGGTATGAATGTGTGGTGAACTGAGCCACTTTACCCTGGCCAAACACCGTTGGCATAAAGGGTTTTACGGTAAACGCACCCATCTGGTTTAAGGTATGCCCATACCAGTACAACCAGCCTGAATATTCGATTACAAAAAAGAGGGGTAAAGCCATAGGTACCAGAATCAGCAACCAGACAAGCGGTTTAATATTCTTCCAGACCCCAAAGAGCAGGAGCAACATGGCAGCGATAATGCCAAAGAAAACAACATCGGCAACCATACCCATGGTCTTCACCATGGGGACAATTTCAGCCTGATTATTAAAATACCGCCCCAGGTTTTTCTGATAATGCCAGGACATCATTTGCCGCAAACTGCCATTCCATTGCTGACGTTCATCGGCTGCACGTTTGCTCTGATCAACATCAAAAATACTGCGCAGGTGTGCAATATTATCCAGCTTCGCAGAGCTCTTGTGCGGCTTGCCTGTTGCTGTTGCTGTTTCCACTGACTCAGAGTCACTTGCATCGTTATCACTCATCTGTTTGCCAGCCAGTGAAGCACGCAGTTTTTTCAGGCTTTTTGTACCCGCCTTGCGGACCTCATCCAGCCCGATCGCAGCCCCCTCCTTTTCAGTATCCTGATCCATGGAGGTAACCAGTGCATAGATATAACCAGCGTTATGGAACTTCAGCCCGCCCTTGCCAAACCAGGACATGCTCATCCACACAACAATAGCTGAAAAACCTATCGCCATGACTGCCAAACGCTGTTTTTTGCCTGTAAACATAAAGCCAAGCAGCATGACAGCCAGTAACGCAACCAGGAATGGAGAAAAAGCCCGTTCTATCACGCCACCTGCTGCAATGGGATACATGCCGACGTAGTGATTGATAGTATCCATTTCGTGCACACAATCCAGTGCTTCTGATTCTTCCAGTTCAGCTTTTTGTATTTTTTTACAGCCGTTAAAAACACCGTTCATGTGAAAGTTAATACGCACCCCATCCGGAAAAGACTCCTCCGGGTAGTTAGGCGCAGTCAGGGCAACCCACCAAACAGGAGAGTAGTAGATCACCACTAGCAGGATGACAGATGCCAGTATTAATAGCCTGGCCAACAGGTTTTGTTTTTTTGTCTTGTCTGGATTCATTTCTCTCTCACCACTTTTATTTCACCACTTCTTCCTGCTTCCTGATGACCAGTACCGAATGATCAGATCAAAGCATCAAGCAGCTCATTCATAGACAATTAGAATACAGCAATATACTGATACTAAAGATGAAAAGAATGCCGGGTTAGAAACCCGGCTTCACCTTTAATCAAAATCAGGGTTTAACCAGTCTTTTGATGGTGCAAGGTCTTTTTTCGGCACAGGAATACGTGATGCGTAATTAATAACCATTTTCATATCATCATCCGAAAATTCCTTAATCTGCTTCACCATATCAGGATTGGCATTGCGGCGTTTACCATCACGAATCCAGTGGAACTGACGAAGCATGTATTCATAGTGCTGCCCTTGAATTTTAGGGTAGAATTTTTCCGCATTACCTTCGCCATTTTCACCATGACATTTCACGCAGTTATCCTTAAATAGCTGTTTACCCTTGTCAAATTCTGGCGTGCCTTCAGCCCATTCACCTTTACCGTTATCAGGATTCATGGGTAATTTGGAGATATAAGCAGTGACATCCGCCATTGCCTGTACACCACCTATAGATTCTGGCAGAGCAAAGGGATACATAGTCGGGTTATCACGGTTTTTACTTCTAATATCAGCTAGCTGTTTGATCAAAACAGACTGGTGCTGCCCGGCTAACTGAGGGAATGTTCCATCAGGCTTGCCCCAACCTTCAGTAAGGTGACACCCAGCACACACCTCAAATACCTCAATACCATTTTCATGGTCTGGTTTTAAGTGGAGCGCCTCTTCACGTTCGCCCCCTTTAGTCATCCATACTTTTTCATTACTCCCATCGTGCAACTTGCCATCTGTTGGTGCGGCTGCCGCAGTTGATGTTGGTGCTGGTGTAGCTGAGGCAGGAGCTTCTGCCTCTGTCGCCGCCTTTTCAGGTGCTTTAGAGACAGCTCTACCTGGCTTGTAGGGAAGTGTTGAAAGGTAAGTCGCAATAGCATCTATTTCTTCATCTGAAACCAGGTGCATGACTCCTTTCATGGCAGCCGCCTGACCGTTGCTACGTACGCCGTTTTTAATATCTTTAATCTGTTGTATTAAATATTCTTTGGGTTGTCCGGCAATCGAAGGATAATTGGCCATGACTGGTGTACTGGCATCTTTGCCGTGACAGGAATGACAGGTTTTATCAGTAAACAGTTTCGCACCATCCAGATCAGCCGCAAACAGGGAGCCTGAAGACATCCCAAACGTCGCCACGAGCAAAACTGCCGGAAGGTTTTTATTAGATAGAATTTTCATGTTTTGTCCTCATTTTTCCTCATAATGATTCATTTCATTGTCTGCCAAAGACTGTCCAGGAATCCTGTGCAGAATGCATGTTATGCCAGGCTACGTGGATGATTTCGTAACACTGTAGACACTGCGACTCCTATCCTGCGAGATAGTAGTTGTTTACGGTTAAACTGACATTGATGCACATCAAGGTGCAGATCTGTGCTACTCAGACTTAATCAGGTTCATAATAAAAAAGGGGGCGAAACGCCCCCTCTCTTATTAGAGTATCAAGTAATGTTACAGAGTAAGTTACTTGATCTTCTTGGCTCCATGCTCCTCAAGGAAGGTTTTGGCACGAAGCCCCATGTCAGCAGTTTTAACCTGATACTGCCACCATTGGTTCGCCCAACCCATTGCCTTGTTCCAGTCAGCTTTCTCAGCAAATTCTGCCGCTTTCTTCTTGGCATCCTCTGCAAAGCCTAACTGATCCGTCGCATCTTCAACCAGTGCAACCACTTCAGGGAAGTCCTTGTAGTTGTGGCTGGTAATAAAGGCAACCACGCTGTCAATGACTTTCTGGGTTTCGATATTGGTTTTAACCTGCTTGTCATAGTCTTCTTTGGTGTAGGTTTGACCTTCTGTCAGACCACCTTCTTCGGACTTGTAACCCTTGGGCTGTACCAGCAGATAGCCTTGCATTTCCAGATGCAGCGCTGAACAGAACTCAGTACAGTAGTAAGGATAAACACCTGCTTTATCCGCCACAAAGGTTGCAGAAGCTGTCTTGCCAGGCTCCAGAGACAATTGCACATTTTGTCCGTACATGGCGAATCCATGCACCTCATCTTCGGCACGCTCCAGGTTGGTCAGGTGAATTGAAACTGTATCACCTTCGGTTACCTCTATGATTTCAGGTGTGATGTGAGAACGGATAGTCGTACCGTAAACATGCACCGTACACTTACCTGCATCATCACAGGTGCGCTCGATCTTTTCACGACCT
>JALVFC010000545.1 GCA_027030285.1 Thiotrichaceae bacterium
ATCTATATCAATGACAAACCCGGTTTTGCCAAGGCAATATTTACGCTGATTTCATTTGCATTAATCGTTTACAACCTGACAAAACTGGTTAATAAAACCGATATTCTGTTATTTATTCCCGTTACACTGATGATCTTTTATCCCCTGGCTTTTTCCCAGGAAACCATCGGTGGACAAATTGCCTATGACTTAAAAGTTTTACTAATCCCGCTGGTCATGCTGGCATGCTCGCATCTGGATATTTCTTTCACCAGGCTAAGAAAATGGGCACGTATCGTGATGCCACTGGTTTTACTGCTTGCGCTAGCATTTTTTCTGAGGGATTTCTCCTATAACCCGATTAAACTCTACGGGATGTTTGATAACCACCCAGTGCACCCTGTCAGCCAGAATATTGCCAAGCTCAGTTTTCTATTTCTGTATGGCAAAGTTTATATCGGAATGTTTTTACTCAGCCTGCTGATTATATTAAATGTACGCTCCAATCTGATTCCTGTTTTTGCCTGTTATCTTTACCGCAACTTCAGAACGTATTACAAGTATATGCTATTTGCGATGTTATTTGTTATCGGTCTGCTTCTTTTTCTGGAGTCACTAGGCTATGAATTCATCTCTATCGGGGATATTTTAGAACGCTTTATCAATAAAAACCGTACACATGGCTATGCCGGTCAAGGTCTGGAAAACATCTCCAGCGGACGCACCGAGATATGGGCATTCTACATCAACTTTATTGCTGATAATTACACAATTACAAACTACCTGTTTGGCACAGGCTCACTCGAGGTACAGGGCAAGTACCCGCTTAATGCTCACAATGATTTCCTCAATGTGATCATTAATTTCGGCATGACAGGTTTATTCGTATTAACCCTGCTATATATAGAGATTTATAAACGTCTGGAACCCAAATACCGAAACTATATCGCTTTTTATTTTGTGTTTGTGTTTCTAACCAACGGCGTCATGTTTCACCAGTCCAATATTCTGTTTCTGCTTTATTTGCGTGATCGGCACCCTTCACGGGACAACAACCTGGTAACGACTTCGTGAAATGATGGGTAAAGCAGCAAGCTATTGATTATTTGCCGCCTTCACTGCTTATTTATGAATATTATCCTTTCCATTGATTATGAGATTTTTGGTGATGGCAGTGGCAGCATGGATGCCTGTATGCTCAAGCCTCTACACAGCATGCTGCGTATCGCAGAGCAATACCATGCACTGCTCTCCATTTTTGCCGAAACTCTGGAAATACAGGCTTTGCTTGACTCCGAAGATGATGCTGAGCAGGCACAGGCAGTCTGCCAGCAACTACAGCAGGCATGCAGGGATGGTCATGATATACAGCTACACCTACACCCGCAATGGCAGGGAGCTGATGTAAACACTTCGCTGAAAGCTGATCAATGGCGTATTGGCGATGTCAGCAAGTCAATGATGGAGCAGATGATCAGCGAGGGAAAACACTGGCTGGAAGACTTGTTGCAACCAGTGCGGGCAGACTATCAGTGCATCGCTTTTCGTGCCGGTGGCTGGTGTATTCAGCCTTCTGCTCCGGTTATTGGTTCCCTGCAAGACAACGGCATTA
>JALVFC010000546.1 GCA_027030285.1 Thiotrichaceae bacterium
GGTTAGTAAGTGACCGCCTTCAAAGCTTCTTAACTTGTCATCGGTCTCCTTGTTGGAGCCATAAATATTAGAACCATCAATGTATGAAGTGATGGCATTGTTAAACACTTTCTTGCCATTGTTATCGCGCGTGAATGCTGAGCGTTCAAACTTCATGGTTTGTGTGCCGGTGCCTTGTGGATCAAAGAACTTGTCGCCTTTAGGCATGGCTATGTCGGCGCGGTTTCCGTGACCATCCGGGCTGAGTGTAATGTCATGATCCAGGAATTGACCCCATAGCCAAAACATGTCACTGAGTCCTTTTTTGTCTTCTGTATTAACTGGTTGTGACATCACGATATTACTGATATCGCGGGGATTTGGCAGGTTTGCTTCTGTGGTTCTGCTTTGATCGCTGGGAATGATGTTGATATAAGGACTGTTTAAAGCTCCTTTGGTGGTGCTGTGACGGTTATTTTTATGCCCGTCAAAACTGCGGAATTCTTCACGACCTGATTGATCCTGCATGGATTGTAGTCTGGCGATAAGGAGCTTGATGATGCGGATAATGATTGCCAATAAAATCTGGTTGGTTTGTCCGCCGCCAAAAAAGATACCGCCATTATTGAATTGTCTGGATGAGCTGCGGTGTCTGGCTGAAGTTCTGCTACGGTTAGGCAACAATCGTTCAGCGCGGTTACGCCCACCTTGTTCAGTAAACCTTGCAGCACTCCGTGCCGAGAATGTTTGAGTATTCATTGTTATTTCCTGTATGTTGTTTTCTGGTAACTACTTTGTGTAACCAGCATGGAGGCGGCAAGTTTTTGATGATCCGGACGCTGTGAATACACCCCTGTAAGCTCTGCGGCGGCTTCCCTGCAGCAGAAGCCCTTATCATCAATAGCTTGCCACTAGACATATCGTTATGTTGAGTAGTTACGTTTCCTGTTAATCAGGTCTTGATAACCTGCTCTGAACAGGCTTGATGCTATGCTCACCTCATAGTTTGCCTATCACCCATATCTTAATATCCGGTAGTATCATGGTGGGAGTATTGAATTGATGACCACATAAAAAATCGGGATAAGTGGTTATCTGAAAATCATTGTTTTGATGAATTAAAATAGGTTAATTGAGCTTTTTATTTTACTATTGCGGCAGTGTGCAATTTGCATTTTGCCCAGTTAGCGTAAATCAAGGTTAAGTACATGAATTACGAAGGAATAGAGTCGCTTCCATTAGCGAGTTACACAGAAAAGGCGTATCTGGATTATTCCATGTATGTGATTCTGGATCGTGCCTTGCCACATATTGGCGATGGTCTGAAACCGGTACAGCGTCGTATTGTTTATGCGATGTCCGAGCTGGGTTTGTCTGCGGCATCCAAGCACAAGAAATCAGCGCGTACTGTGGGAGATGTGCTGGGTAAATTCCACCCACATGGCGACACGGCCTGTTATGAGGCTATGGTACTGATGGCGCAGCCTTTCTCCTATCGCTATCCGCTGGTGGACGGGCAGGGCAACTGGGGCTCGCAGGATGATCCAAAGTCCTTTGCTGCCATGCGCTATACTGAATCCCGCTTAACGCCCTATGCCAAAGTCCTG
>JALVFC010000547.1 GCA_027030285.1 Thiotrichaceae bacterium
AAGATGCCGCTATCGGTTGCCACAATCAGTTTTTGCTGTGGCAAGTCTTTCGCTGCCTGGATAATTTGCGTGGTTGAACCCACGACATCTGCCAGTGCCAAAATCTCATCCGGTGATTCGGGGTGTGCCAGTACCGCAGCATCAGGGTTTTCTTCAATAAGCTGCCCCAAAGCACGTGACTTAAATTCATCATGCACAATACAGGAACCTTTCCAGAGAACCATATTAACCCCGGTAACACGCTCGATATAGCGCCCTAAATGCTTATCCGGCGCCCATAAAACCTGCTTGCCCTGCTCACCCAGCCAGCTCACCAGCTTCAGAGCAATACTTGACGTTACAACATAATCAGCGCGCGCCTTCACCTCGGCACTGGTATTGGAGTAGACGACAACGGTATGCTCAGGATACTGGTCACAAAACTTGTCAAACTCCTCAATAGGGCAACTTAAATCAAGTGAACACTCCGCCTCCAGAGTGGGCATAAGTACCCGCTTTTCAGGGTTCAGTATTTTGGCCGTCTCTCCCATAAAGCGCACTCCAGCTACTACCAGTGTTTTAGCAGAGTGCTCATTGCCAAACTTAGCCATATCCAGAGAATCCGACACATAGCCACCGGTCTCCTCTGCCAGCTCCTGCAAGTCAGCATCCACATAATAATGAGCCACTAACACGGCATCCTGCTCTTTCAGCAGCATTTTGATTTCCTGCTTTATCTTTTCCTTTTTCTCAGGCGAATAGTGCGGGAGCAAGGATTCGACCTCCGCGGTGACAGGTGAATCAAAAACCGGGATCTTTGGGGCTGTTACTGGATTGGACATGGCATATACTACGCTAATGAACTTAACGTGGAGCATACACCAATAACATGACTGAGAAAAATGACACCAGGCCACTTGTACTTGTTGATGGCTCCTCTTATCTGTTTCGTGCCTTTCATGCCCTGCCACCGCTGATTAATTCGCATGGCGAACCCACTGGCGCAATGCATGGCGTACTAAACATGCTGGACAAACTGCGCAAGGATTATGAGCCAGAGCATATGGCCGTTGTCTTTGATGCCAAGGGAAAAACCTTCCGCAATGACCTGTATCCCGAATACAAAGCCACCCGCCCACCCATGCCGGATGACTTGCGTATCCAGATCGAACCATTACTGGAGATCATCAGGGCGCAAGGCTACCCGCTCATTATTGAACCCGATGTTGAGGCTGATGACGTTATTGGCACCATGGCAAGGATTTATGATGGCCCTGTGATTATCTCCACCGGAGATAAAGATATGGCACAACTGGTGAATGAGCGCGTCAAACTGATTAATACCATGTCTAATACCTTTGCTGACATCGAGGCAGTTAAAAAGAAATATGGTGTTTACCCAGAGCAGATCCGCGACTACCTGGCACTAATGGGCGACAAGGTTGACAATATTCCCGGCATACCCAAGGTAGGACCAAAAACAGCTGCCAAGTGGCTGAATGAATACGGCACACTGGACAATATCATGGCGCATGCCGATGAATTTCCTGGCAAAATAGGTGAGTATCTGCGTGAGTCACTTGAATTTCTGCCACTTTCCTATGAACTGGTCACCATCAAAACCGATCTCGACCTGGATTGCTCACCTGAAACACTGTCCTTTAATCCAGTTGACCTGCAACGACTCAGGGAACTGTACGAACGCTATGATTTTCGTACCCGACTGGCAAAGCTGAACCAGTCAAGCGGCAATAAAAACCCTAATGGTAACCACGCAAGTATGGACAACCTGTCCACTAAAGCCGAATACCAAACCCTGCTGACACAACAGGAGCTGGACACCTGGCTAGAAAAACTGCGTACAGCAGAGCTGTTTGCATTCGATACCGAAACCACCAGCCTGAACTATATGGATGCACGTATCGTTGGAGTGTCCTTTTGTATTGAGGCAGGAAAAGCCGCGTACCTGCCGCTGGCACATGATTATATCGGCGCTCCCCAACAACTGGACAGAGACAGCACGCTGCAACAACTCAAACCCCTGCTGGAAAATGCCAACATAAAAAAAGTTGGACAAAACCTGAAATACGATCGCAGTGTACTGCTAAATCACGGCATCGAACTCAAAGGCATTGAACACGACACCATGCTGCAATCCTATGTGCTCAACTCAACTGCCAGCCGCCATGATATGGACACCTTGTGCGAACGCTATCTTGGGCACAAACCCACCGCATTTACCGATATCGCTGGAAAAGGTAAAAACCAACTAACTTTCGACCAGATAGAACTTGAAAAAGCAGCACCCTATGCCGCCGAAGATGCCGATATGGCATTAAGACTACACCACTATTTCTGGCCAAAACTCAAAAAGCTACAAGCACAAAGCAAACTCTATAAAGAAGTGGAAATACCCCTGCTCAGCGTACTCTCATCCATTGAACGCAACGGTGTAAAAATAGATGCTGAACTATTAACAATCCAGTCAGCAGAGCTAAAACAGAAGATGCAGGAGATAGAGACCGAATGCTACGCGCTGGCAGGTGAAGAATTTACCCTGAACTCACCCAAGCAGCTACAGACTATCCTGTTTGAAAAGCTGCAAATCCCCGTCATCCGCAAAACGCCCAAAGGACAGCCATCCACGGCAGAAGACGTACTGGTCGAACTGGCACATGAATACCCACTGCCACGCCTGATACTCGAATATCGTGGCATGAGTAAACTAAAATCGACCTATACCGACAAACTCCCACAACTCATCAACGCCACAACCCACCGCATCCATACCTCCTATCACCAGGCAGTCACCGCTACCGGCAGGCTCTCCTCCTCCGACCCCAATTTACAGAATATCCCGATTCGCAAAGCGGAAGGCAGACGCATTCGCCAGGCATTCATCCCCGAAACAGGCTATAAAATGCTGGCAGCCGATTACTCACAAATTGAACTACGCATCATGGCGCACCTGTCAGGAGACAAAGGCTTACTGAATGCCTTTGCCAATGGCATGGACATCCACACAGCAACCGCAGCGGAAGTTTTCGATACCCCACTGGACGCAGTAACCACAGACCAGCGGCGCAATGCCAAAGCCATCAACTTTGGACTTATTTATGGCATGTCACCTTTTGGACTTGCCAAACAACTAAATATTTCACGCAGCGAAGCCAAGACCTATGTAGATACCTATTTTGCCCGTTATCCCGGCGTGCAGGAGTATATGGATCGCACCCGCGAACAGGCAAAAACACAGGGCTATGTGGAAACACTCTTTGGACGCCGCCTGTATTTACCCGACATCAACGCACGCAACCCGCAACGCCGCAAATACGCCGAGCGTACCGCTATCAATGCTCCAATGCAGGGAACCGCCGCCGATATCATCAAAAAAGCCATGCTTGACGTACATCACTATTTGCAAGAAGTACAGATAGATGCACGCATGATCATGCAGGTTCACGACGAATTAGTATTTGAAATAAAAGAAGAATTACTGCAAACTTTTAGCCAGAATATCAAGCAGCAGATGGAAAATGCAGCCACCCTGAATGTTCCGCTCATTGCGGATATCGGTTTTGGTGATAACTGGGATGAAGCACACTAATCACATGCAGCAGGCATATAAAGCAGTTACAAGAATTACCCTGATACTGGTTTGCCTGACAAGCCTTAGCCTGCTATACCCGTCACTGGCACAGGCAAAACGAAGAGTTGAACAGATTACACTTCCACAACCGCGCTCCTATGCCAGCTATGAACTGCGTGTTGAAGCCTCGAATCGACGCCCGGAAGTTGGCAAGCCGGTTATTTTTAAAGCTGTAATCAGCCCAGACATACCCCCTGACAAAGTGGAATACCAGTTTCTTATCAATGGTGCACCCACCAAAGAACCGGGGATGCATAAAGTATTCACCTTCCAGGAAACCGGCACTTACAAAATCACAGCAGTAGCCAAACTAGGAGGCAGCTACCTGCTGAATTCACCACCCATTATCATTCATGCCATCGAAGCATGGATTGAACCGGAAGCAGTTATCACTCCTTCCACCCATACCGTAAAACAGGGCGAGGATGCCATCTTCACCAGCCTCAGTGAAACCGACCCGCAAAGCCGCCAATGGCTGTACTGGTCCGTGAGCACCGGACACCGTGGACGTGGAGACCAGTTTATTATCAAAACAGATAAAATGGAGCCGGGTAGATACCCTGTAGAATTGCTGGTGCGTGATGACAGAAAGCGTGAATCTGTCGCCCATGCTGTCCTTGTAGTCACTGACCCGGATGCCAATAGTGATATCGAAACACTTTCGCTAAATGATCCTGCTGAGCCAGCTAAAGAAAACCATGGCGGAGTAAATGGCAATCTTCATCTGCATTCATCACATACCCACCGCCTGCAAAACATGCAGATAGTGTTCTGGTTGCAAAATGCGCAAATTGGCGCCGACACTGAACTGCAACTGGATACTGGTGATGGTGTTGTCACTGACTGGAGCAGAAAACTACGTTACGGACACCGCTACCAGAAACTCGGTGCCTATACTGCCCAGATTACCAGCCGTAGCCCTGATGGTACACTACAAAGCAACCGTGTCACCGTTTATATCTGGCCTCTATGGTTGCCCGTGATTATGCTAACACTGGGATTGTTGCTTGCCGGCATCCCCTTCTTCAGGCGCCACCAGTCACTGCCACCTGCTCCAGAACCTGTTCACTATCAGCAGCAAAGCGACCCAGGACAGCAGCAGTTAATTGTGCCCTCAGAAGAAGAAACACCTGCTATTATTATCAACAGCCATCCTGACAAAGCACCAATAACACAAAACATTATGAGCCCTGAACCCAAAGATGATCAATAACCTGCAAGAACTTTACAAAACGGACTTTAGTTGTCTGCCAGAGACTGTTATTCGTGACCTTGAAGCCACTGAGGAAGTACAACAGTTACGCCGTGACATCAAAGACAAAATATCAGCGGGAAGCTGGCAAAAGGCACGCTCCGTACTCTTGCAAGAGCTGCAAAAACTACTGGATATCAAGCTCCAGCCCATCCTCATCGAGTCCTGGAAAACTCATCAGGATGTAGAACGGGAAATCAAGGCGCAACAAGACTCCGGCAGCTCTGAACTGGCTATAGTAACGCTACAAGACCATGAAATACGTTCAACCCACTATCCCACGCTAACAGTTCAGCTTACTGGCGGTATTGTCCATAGCCTGCGCTGTTTTATCGGCATTACACTGTTGCTAAAAGATGTATCACTTATTATCCAGCAGGGAGAAATCCGCGAAGCTTTATCCGGTACTGCCAGTGGTCATGGTTTTATCCAGTATCAGAACGCCACCCTCGTAGAAAAAGACTTTTTAAACTTTGATATATCCGGCGCCTATACAGAGCCAGAACCCGCCTCCCCTAACGCTCCTGACCCTGTAGATGTTTCAGAAAAAGTACTACCTGATAAACCTCAGACACTGGAACCAGAAATGAGCGCCTCACAGATAGCCTCTTCAGGCAAGGCCGAATCAAAAGGGCTGTCATCCAACATGATCCAGTTTATTATCGGCATTAGTATTGCACTCATTGCGGTATATCTCTTCTGGCAGTTCAAATGATTGAATTTTAGCAATAGTCATAACTATTGATTTTCAAATCGCCATTTAAGAGCCACATGAAACAGATGTAAAATCATCAAGATTAGACAAATCATGATAGCCTAGTGCCCTGGCTTTTGAATAAGCTTCAGCCGGTATTTCAAAGACATTGACACGCCCTGTCTCAATTCCGCAAACAGCTGCTCTAACCAGACCGTCACTGCCACAACTCGCTGATACAATGGGAACCTTGCTTCGCATCAGCTCTGCCCGCATATCTTCCAGCGACACTCCAGAACTCTGGTTACAACTGATTGAACCATCAAATTTATAGACCTTAACTGTTGAGGTTTTGATTGTATTAGTATTACAAGCATTGAACAGCAGACTACACAATAGTAATAAAAGAGTATGTTTATATATTTTTTCCATTCCTGTTCCCTCAGTATTATTCATTCGGATTATTTCCTTGTCATCACGTTGTTAAACTCTCCGTAACAACCAGTGACTTATCACCTAACGCAGATATTATCTTTTAGTTTACAACAACCTAGTCATTTCATCCTGCACCACTGGCAATTGCAAAACAGCATACAAGGGATAAATATCATTGAGCTTGCTGACATACTGGATTTCATGCTTCTGCGCCAGCACAATCACCTTGCTATCCGGTGCATAGCGCTGCATCGCCATTAACATCACATCCAGGTTGCTGATATTCACACCTGCATAATTATTACTATAGCCATATACAAAATCAGCAACCACATAATCTGGCGCACGTTTTTTTATCCGGCTCATCACTTTACGGGTAGAAGTAAAGACCTCCTCATCAATGCCATGCTGCGCGTACAAGGCAGTCATTTGCGGGTGAAGCCGTGTTTCCACGACAGAATACAGTAGTAAATTAGACATAAGACTTACTTGTCACTAAATGTTTAGGGCTATAATGTCCTTTTTTAAGAAATTTTTCTATGCGAATTATAACAGTAAACACAAACGGCATTAGAGCTGCTGCCCGTAAAGGCTTTTTTGAATGGCTGCCCAAACAGCAGGCAGACGTGGTGTGTATCCAGGAAACCAAGGCACAGGAATGGCAGCTAGAAGATGAGATGTTCA
>JALVFC010000548.1 GCA_027030285.1 Thiotrichaceae bacterium
ATCAGGCAGAAGCACAAGCCTCCTATATCCTGCTTAACCCTGTTAGCAAAAAATCACCACCTTTACATCGAACACTGACTAACAAGCTTACCCGTGAAATCGGTCTTGCCAGCAGCCAGAACCTCCCCATTACCCCCTTGCAGCAACAAGTAATAGACAACCTGCTGGATACCTACCGAACCTACGGAGCCACCGTTGAAGCCTGCCAGCAGGAAGTCACCACTGCCACTTCCCTGCTACTGTCCAAAACCACCAGAAATGCACTCTATACCCATCGCCTGATTGAAGAAAAATCAACAAAACCGGCAGATACCGATGCCCCCACACAGCCACTACGCATCCACATTATTGGCTGTGGCACCATGGGAAAGTATCTTGCACGTTACTGTGCCCTCAAAAGTCTGCTGGTGAGCATCCATGACAGCCGACATGCCGCACTGGAAAGCGTACTACCTGAAAGCCACACATACTTCCAGACACACTACCCGGATCATCCCCAGCTGGTACAACAAGCCCTGGAGTACATCGTCCCCGATACGAACAATGACGGGCTCACCCACGCTGATATTATTATCGAAGCCATCCAGGAAAATAGCGATGCCAAAGCATCCCTGCTGCTGGAAATCGACAAACACGCAAAATCAGATGCCTGTATACTAACCAGCACCGCCTGCCTGCCATTGCATGAACTGGCTCGAAACATGCAACATCCCGAACGGTTGCGAGGACTCAACCTGTTCCACCCCTCACTACATCAGCCCAACTATCCCGTACTGGCGGAAATCATGCTCCCCTCACTGCAAGATGAACCACTCCCCAGCAAACTGCAATCCCTGATCCACACACTTGCCCTGATCACTGTACCCGTCAAAAGTGCTCCAGGATATCTGGGAACCCGCATCCTCATGGCCTATCTGATAGAAGCGCTCAAGCTGCACGAAACCGGCATCACCATCACAGAAATCGACACCGCCAGCGAAGCACTAGGCATGCGCCACGCCCCCTTTATCCTCATGGATCAAATCGGACTAGAAGAATGCCTGAAAGTACAGGAAGCACTCGCAGACAGACTCGGCTACGATGTTCCACGCACGCTCATACACAAAGTTGAACAAGGCATGAAAGGACAATCCACAGGTGAAGGTTTTTACAAATACAAAAAAGGCTTGCGACAACAACCGCTGACTGGTCTAATCCGCAAACAGCTCCCCGGCAAACCGGATCAGCAAACCATTCAGAAACGCCTGCTGGAAGCCATCATCAACGAGTCCAGAGCCTGCCTTAATGAAAAGATTGTCAACGATACCAAAGACATAGACCTGATAACCGTCACCATGATTGGCATGTCACCCTCTAAAGGTGGCGCCCTGAAATACCTGCAAGACACAACCCAACCCCAACACAAATCTGACAAGTAATAAAAGCAACAATGAACACACTAAAAATCAACGAAACACTCTTTACTGAACTGCTCACAGAAGCCCGCAACAGCCCCCGAAAAAGAAGCCACAGAAACATTCACAACGACCTCAACGAAGCCGTACAACGCCTCTGTATCGGCCTGAAAAAAGGCACCTACATACGCCCCCACTACCACCCCCAGCCTCATAAATGGGAAATGATGCTGGTACTAAAAGGCAGTGTCAGCTACATCATATTTGACCAGGCAGGAACAGTTCAGGAGAAACTCACCATCGGCACAGGTGAATCAACCTGCGGCATCGAAATCCAGCCCAACACCTGGCATACACTCTTTCCACTCAGCGATGAAACCATCATCCTGGAAGTTAAACAAGGCCCCTACGAAGCCTCACAACCCACAGACTTTGCCCCCTGGGCACCCGAAGAAGGCGATGCAGAAGCACAGGACTTTCTAGCCTGGCTTGATAGAGCCGGACAGGGGGAGCAGTACCCAGTCTAAACAGCAATTTCCTGGTATTTTATCTGCCAAAAGTACAAGTAACCCTCCTTCCCTACTCAAGCTGGAAGAAACATTCACCAGATAAGTTGAGAATCGAATAAACTGGAAGCCATAACCCCCTTTTATAGCATACAAAACGGGACTACACAGGTCAGGTTTCTGTACCTGTTTTAGTTAAACGATTTGTAACTACTCAGCTTGCACTCGTATTGCCCGATTTCTGCGTCGCCTACATGGGTGTAGGTGAGGGGCGAGAGCAGGACGCGGTAGCTTTGAAAGTGCTCATTTATACTTATAAACTCCGCGCTTTCGCCTTGAACCCGAATAATACGAGCACAATCTGAGCAGTTACTCGGTTATGCTGTATAGTTACAACAATTTACAGATAAACGGTCTTGTATGTTTGAGATATTAGCCACGAACATGGCT
Source organism: Thiotrichaceae bacterium (assembly GCA_027030285.1). Classification (GTDB taxonomy): domain Bacteria; phylum Pseudomonadota; class Gammaproteobacteria; order Thiotrichales; family Thiotrichaceae; genus HyVt-477. The sequence continues at coordinate 2,351 of JALVFC010000548.1, forward strand.
AGATATTTACCAGAAAACTATTAAAACCTTAGTCAGTTTTGGTCTAATAACGAAGCAACCAATCTAGCAGAAAGCCACAGCCCTGCATCCCTCAACTTTTGAATAGCAGGTTGTAAATCAGAGATTAACTCTCTGCGCCTGGCAAGAACTAAAACACCACAAGTTCCCAGTGATCGTATATCAAGACTTTTACAACATCGACGTGCTGCCAAGTCATCAACAATGGCTCTATCTGTTGCCAATTTTCGTGTGTAGTGCATCACTTCAGATTCACCAGCACCGAGATTCCAAAGCTGAATATCCAAATAATCTGATTAGCCAATCTCTGCTCGGTATTTGTTGCGCGGCTATATCTTCTTTTCCCGAATGAACCACTTCATTCCATACGACATCAGGCACATAAATTTCATCAAATAATTCAGGAAGGAGATAATCTTGCTGGCTTGCAAATAGTGTTATGAGAGGAGAAGCGTTAATAACAACCCGTTTAATCGGCATCGTGAAGTTCTTCTGCTAAGTCTTCAGCACTTATTTCAAAAGGTGATACCTTGGCATCAGATAAAGCTGCTATGAACTCTGCACGGCTAAGGTTGGCCACTTCAGCACCTTTGCCTTGCGACACACGACCTAGCTCATACCACTTGATGGCAGCAGCTATACGCATTTCCCGGGCAAACTCTTGAGGATCAAGCTGAAGTGCAGGGAAAACGGAATCTGGTATTTCAACGGCTACAGTTGTCATGACTATACTCTTAAGAAACTAAGTTCATCAGTGTTAGTATATCAGAAATAATCAATATTCGAGTGTACCACTAATGCTGGTTAGAGCTATACAATGGCAGTAAGGATTGCTGATTTTATGACGGGATCGATTTTATTATCAAATGGAATCCCAGACGACAAAACCCGCAACAATGGCTTCGCGGTAGGAAAAAGGTGCCAAGCGTTCTTTGTAGGTAACAAATATTATCTATTTCTCTTCCTAAGCGTATGAGATGTCGCAAGGTCAACCTGCTGAATCTTCATTATAAGCTGTGTGCAGATCTTGAATACACTGGTCAAGTGCCGCAATATAGCCCTGAATCACCAGTGAATTGACGGGCTGTGAATCCTGGTAAAGATATTCTAAAAAGGCTCGGTGAGCAGTAGCCACGGATTTGTTAATGAAACTCTAAATGGTCTACTCGAAATTTATATATTCATATAAATCAACAAGATTAAAAGTCATCTGGATACTCTTGAATTCAATAACCGCATCACTTTTATCAAAAGTCAGCATTACCCAACGGTTATCATCCTGCTTGCGATAAAGTTCGACGTAATACTCACGAGGGTCAATCAAAACATATTCTTCCAGGCTTGACGTAGTGAAGTCACAGATTCAGATTCTAATCACTCTGTATAAACTACAGGCATAAAAAAAGCCCTATTACAACCGCAAACGATTGATAATAAGGCTTATATAGTGGTGGGCCTGGAAGGACTCGAACCTTCGACCAACGGATTATGAGTCCGCTGCTCTAACCAACTGAGCTACAGGCCCTTGTTATAGAAATAATACG
>JALVFC010000549.1 GCA_027030285.1 Thiotrichaceae bacterium
ATGGAAGTCGTCAACCAGTACACCGAACGCCCCATGCCAAGCTGGATGGTCGATTCCTACAAGACAGCAGGCGTATTACCGCTATTCTGGTTCACACTTGTTATCGCAGCCCCCATCTTTGAAGAATTACTGTTTCGCGGGTTTTTATTTGAAGGACTGCGGTATTCAAGAATAGGCAACCTCGGTGCAATCATCATCACCTCGGCACTCTGGGCTTCCATTCACTTGCAGTACGAACTGTTTGAAGTAGTCTCTATCTTCCTAATCGGTTTGCTATTTGGCTATGCCAAAATCAAAACCGGATCACTATATACAAGCATAATCATGCATGCACTGATGAACCTGGCAGCAACCGTACAGGTTGCACTGTTAGTTAACCAGCAATAATGTGTGTTATGATCTGTAACTTATAACTATTTAATTTTATAAACATTACCATCAAAGGAGCAAAATAATGGCAAATGGTCGTAAAAGTGGATTAGCAGTTTTCTCGTTAATCCTGGGTATTCTTTCAATTTTAGTATTGGGGATTTTCGCTGCAATACCGGGCATTATCACCGGACATATGGCACGCTCAAAAGCCAAAAAAGACCCCGTAACCTACGGTGGAGAAGGTCTCGCACTCACCGGGCTGATTCTCAGCTACCTAAGCCTGATACTTTCAGTAGCAGCAATCTGGTACATCGGAAGCCATCCTGAGATACTCGAAGCCATCAAAGGCATGCAAGCACCAGCGACAGTACCCGCGCAGTAGTACCAATCTGGTTGTGTGGCTCTGCCATCAATCTGGAAGCGGGACTTCAGTCCAAGAATGGTAAGTAAAACTAAAACCCGTCATTCCGGTGCAGGTCGGAATCCATGTATGCAGTAGTACTAAAGCAATAATGGATACTGATCTGCATTAGCATGACGAGAAAACCCATAACTTACCTGCATTGGACTTCTGTCCCGCCAACATCCTCACGGCAACACACTCAACAATCACCAAACCCACCACCACCCGGCGTTTTAATAACCAGCATATCCCCAGCCTCCACCTCAACACAATCCCGAAACGACAGCGCTTGCACACGCCCATCAGCACGCAACACACTATTTTCACCCGTTTTTCCCGGTAAACCACCTGCCATGCCATACGGCGCAACCAGCCTGTGCCCTGATAAAATATTCACACTCATCGGCTCAAGAAAAGTTGTTTTGCGAACCACCCCGCAGCCGCCCCGATGCTTCCCCGCACCACCACTATCCTGACGAATCGAAAACTCATTCAACACAACAGGAAAACGCTGCTCCAGCACCTCAGGATCTGTCAACCGCGAATTGGTCATATGCGTATGCACCGCATCAGCCCCCTTTGCCCTCGGCGTAGCCCCGGCACCGCCACAAATCGTTTCATAATACTGATGCCGAGCATTACCCCAGGTCACATTATTCATCGTACCCTGCGCAGCCGCCATCACCCCCAAAGCACCATACAGGGTATCCACAACATACTGAGAAGTTTCGACATTACCCGCCACCACCGCAGCCGGATACTGCGGGTTCAACATACAACCTTCTGGCACAATGATCTGCAACG
>JALVFC010000550.1 GCA_027030285.1 Thiotrichaceae bacterium
GTGTACGCATCCGGCTGGCACTGGAAGACCTGGGACCGGTGTTCATCAAGTTTGGGCAGATGCTTTCTACCCGCAACGACTTACTACCCCCCGACATCAATCAGGAACTCAGCAAACTACAGGATAATGTTCCCTCCTTCCCTTCCCGGCAGGCAATGGACATTATCGAGCAATCATTTGGCAAACCGCTAAACGAAGTATTCCAGAGCTTTGATGCTGAACCACTGGCGTCAGCATCTATTGCACAGGTACATACCGCGACACTTTTCTCTGGCGAGAGTGTGATTGTCAAAGTAGTCAGACCTGATATTGAGCCCGTTATCAAGCAGGATATTCAGGTGCTTTACCTGATTGCCAGACTGGCTCACCGCTACTGGAAAGAAGCACGCAGGTTGCGCCCGGTAGAAGTCGTTGAGGAATATGAAACCACCATACTGGATGAACTGGATCTGGTACGTGAGGCCGCGAATGCCAGCCAGCTTGGACGCAATTTTGAGTACTCCAAAGAACTGTATATTCCTAAAGTATACTGGGATCTAACCCATGACAAAGTGCTGGTAATGGAGCGCATTCATGGCATACCGATTGGCAATATGGAGGAGCTGCAACAACTCAAGGTCAATATGAAACGGCTGGGTGAGCTAGGCGTTGAGATTTTCTTTACCCAGGTTTTCCGGCATAATTTTTTCCATGCGGATATGCACCCCGGCAATATCTTCGTTGATGCCACAGACCCAAAAAATCCTTTTTATATGGCAGTCGATTTTGGCATTGTCGGCACACTTACTCCTGATGACCAGCGTTATCTCGCTGAAAACCTGCATGCATTCTTCAACCGTGATTATAAACGGGTTGCCGAGTTACACATCGAATCAGGCTGGGTGCCTGCACATACCCGTGTGAATGACTTTGAGTCAGCGATTCGTACTGTGTGCGAGCCGATTTTTAACCGCCCACTAAAAGACATCTCCTTTGGTTATTTCCTGCTCAGACTGTTTCAGACTGCACGCCGATTTGACATGGAAGTACAGCCTCAGCTGGTATTGCTGCAAAAAACCCTGTTGAATATCGAAGGACTGGGCAGGCAGCTGTATCCAGACCTGGATTTATGGGCAACCGCCAAACCCTTCCTGCAGCGCTGGATGGATGAACAGGTAGGCTTACGCTCCTTATTAAACGGTGCCAAAGACAATCTGCCAAAATTTGTCGAGCAACTCCCGCATATGCCAACCATGATTAATGATGTCATCAAGCAACTGCATGAACAGCAACGCCAGCAGGCTTTCGACCATAAGCAATCAAGAAAAGAGCTTGAACATGCCAGAACCCGGCAAAAAAAGACCCTTTTGGGCATTACTGGTGGAGCCATTATCATTAGCGCAGCTATTGTATTTGCTTCAGCTAGCAGTCTCGCAGTGATACTCGGAGTGGTAGGGAGCATGGTTAGCCTTTATGCTTATTTTAAATAAGCATTATTTACACGTTATATACCTCAACCTTTCTACCATCAGGATCAATAACAACAAAATAATCATTCCCATTTCTTTGTTTGATGTCAGCACGCATAAACTTAGATA
>JALVFC010000551.1 GCA_027030285.1 Thiotrichaceae bacterium
CAAGTTTCTTGTTGGCGTATATTTTCTCCTTCAACAGATTCATGGCGCCACCTTTGGGACCATTGCGGATAAGCCCGCCTTCCATTATCTCCTGGAACAATCTGGATTTGCCACCATCAGCATCATCTAACCAGTCTTTTACGGTACTGCGGTTTTCCTTTCTGGCGATATAGTCGCCAAAATAAGGCCCCACACCATAGGCATCAATATGCCGACCGCATCCATTGGCAGCTTTCCACAACGGACAATCAAGAATTTCCTTGCCCAGCCAGGGGACAGAAAACAAGCTGCCTGCGACACATTTCACACGGTTTCGCTGCGCTCCAAATTCTTTTTTCCAGATACGGCACATTTCCACAGTTCGCTTGGCGTACCAGTTGGCAGCCAATAAGACACGACGCTTACCACTGGCAACTTTTTTGTAGGGGAAATTCCAGAGCTTGTCTGCTTTTCTCGCAGCATAGGTGGAAGCAGGAAAAATCGTGTTCCAGACTTCATTAGAATATTCGATATAAACTTTCTGGTTTTTCCGCAGGCGGCGTTTCACCATACGGGCATATTGGCGCATGTAGTCATCACTGGCTTTATAGGGGATACTTAGCCACGGTGCAGCATTGATCGCATTGGCAAGATCAACCATACGTAATTCAGGTACTCCTGTGTCACCCGTGTAATGTGGGGCACCTACGGGTGTACGCTGACTCCATTCAACCGCTTCATTGGATCTGGGATTACTCCAGGGCATAAAGCGTATAACCTGCATGGGACTGATCCGTGCCAGATAGTCAGGGTTAAAAACACGGCGTTGATATTCGTTTTCATATTTTTTGGGAACGATGTGAATATTGCGTATATATTCTCCATTTCCATAAGGGTCGGTGCGTGTGATCTGGAGCTTCAGATTGCGTTTTGGTGATAGCAGGTCAAACTCAATGTGCCCCGGGCGTTGCAAGGTGATACGCAGGTCGCCGGTAATTTTCATCACGCCCTGCCCATCATAAAGCACCACATAGCGCCCCACGGGAAAGTGTTTTGACAGTTTCCAGATACTGGTCACACTGGTAAAAACTGGCGAATCCTGTGGTGCAGGCAAGGCTCGTACCCAGCCATTGCCATCCAGCTGTAACAGATTTTGCTCACGAGTATTGAGAGAGGTTTTGCGTGTACAGCCTGGGTCGATTGGCTGATCTGATCTCCAGTCATATTCGCAGGATGTGAACCAGCCACGAGAGATTTTAAAGATATCCACAAAAGGGATGGATGAAGAGAGTTTCCCCAGATCACCAACATTAATCCCCAGCTTTGGATGCTCACTGAACTGGGCGCACGCTGAGTGCTGTAACAATAGAAATAGCAGAGAAGAAATAATAGCTGTCGCCAGTGTGCGGACAGGTCGGTATCGAATTGTGTGTGGCACCGGGGGCTCCTTGGTTTGTGTCACAAATTTAGAAATCCTTTAGCGGGAAGTATAGCGGTGTTTAAAATAATTGCTTTCCTAATCCGTCTCACGCAGTTTTTTACAAATCGGTGAATCATCAGGATTTTCAACACTGCTGACAATCGTTTCAATAAAACTGTTAAACTCCTCCATTGTGATAACTTCCAACATGCGATTCATGATATTCGGGTCAACCTTTGCGATGGTTTGCTTACCACCTGCTAGTTGAAGATAAATACCAGCAGTACTGATATCGTCATCATCTGATTTTTCTTCCAGCATCATCTGGTCTTCAACACTCAATGTCTCGTAAATCTCATCCAGTTCATCCCACAACTCATCCCCAATATCTTCAGACACCTTGATATTAATAGCATCCTGAACAGCTTCTATTTCCTCTTCCCATTTGATGTTCTTTTGCCTGAGGATATCTAGAAACTTCTGGCTGATTTCGGAGTTAAAAAAAAGAAATTCTATCATAATCAGTTAGCTCCAACTTTTTTTATAACTTTGTCCAGCCACCGTGTAGGTAAAACCCGCTTCAGAAAAGCAAACAGGTAGGTAGGGAAAGTCACATAATAATGCGGTTTGGGTGAACGGCTCTCCAGCGCATGAAGCACTTTTGACAGCACAGCTTCAGGTGGCAAGGTAAACGGTACGGCTGGCCCCTCTTTTTCCAGTCGCTTTAGTACCGCCTGGTATTTTTCGGCATGAAAGCTACTGTTAGTGTCAATATTTTCTTTTAGCTTTATTAATGCATTATGCCGAAACTGACTTTCTATAGGCCCTGGCTCAATCAGTACAACATCAATATCAGTATCCGACAGCTCAATGCGCATGGTGTCAGCAAAGCCTTCAATCGCATATTTGCTGGCGTTATAGGCACCACGGTAGGGAAGTGTCACCAGCCCCAGCAAAGAGCTATTGAAAATGATCTTGCCTTCATTGGCATGACGCATAAAAGGTAGTAGCCGGTTAGTTAGCTGAATCCAGCCAAAGACATTGCTGGCGAACTGCGCCTCAATCACCTCACGGCTTAAATCTTCTACCGCGCCGGGTTGCCCGTATGCGCCATTATGAAATATGGCAAAGATGTCATGATTGGTTCTTAAAATAAGCTCATTAGCACAATCATCCACACTCTCCGGGTCAGCATAATCAAGTTCTATAGCCGTCAGACCCTCAGCTTTTAGCCGATTGATATCTTCATCATTTCTTGCCGTGGCAAACACCTTGTAGCCACGCTCCTGTAGCCCTTTGGCTACACAGTAGCCAATACCGCTGGAGCAGCCAGTTACGAGTACATTTTTCATGCGCGTATCCTAGCAGAATCAGATAAGTGAATACCAATTCAATGCTTGTTTTTTTATTGAAACACTCTATATTAATGTCCACTAATGGAAGTGATGATACTTACACAGGCACTGAAGGCTCACTTCCAACCTGTTTAACACGTTAATTGTAGCTTTTTAAGGAAAAGATCATGCCTATTTATGATTATGAATGTACTGCCTGCCAGCATGAATTTGAAGTTATGCAGAAAGTTAATGATGCTCCATTAAAACAGTGCCCTGAATGCACTCAGGATACCCTGCAGAAAAAAGTCTCGGCACCTTCTTTCAGGCTTAGTGGCAGTGGCTGGTATGAAACTGACTTCAAAAGCGGTAACAAGAAGAACCTGGCAGGGGATAAGGGTGAGAAAAAAAGCACTGAGAAGTCATCCAGTGGACCCGGAGGATGTGGAGCAAGTTGCGGCTGCCATTAGGAACTTGAACACTCAGACTATTTAATACTTTGGATGTAGGACATTAGCCCCGCCAAATGTTTATCAAAGCAACATATTGGCGGGTAAAGCTTCACTTCCTGTTATATCATCTGTTTTGAAAATCTAGCTCCCTTTTCCCGCGACCATCTATGCGTTCATTATTTACCATACCTTTCACACACATACGCAAATATATTATTGCTGGATTGCTTGTCTGGGTGCCTCTGGGCATTACCATTCTGGTCATCAAGTTATTAATTGATCTGCTGGATCGCTCCATGATTCTGTTGCCACCCAGCTTACGTCCGGAAGCATTGCTGGGCTTTCCGCTGCCAGGGCTGGGAATTCTGATCAGTGCCTTTGTGATAATCACAACAGGACTCGTTGTCACCAATCTGGCAGGGCGTAAAATGGTCAGCTTCGGAGAAAACCTGGTTGAGCGTATTCCTCTGGTCCGATCGATATACTCGGCAGTCAAACAGGTTACCGAGACAATTATCTCTTCTGATAAAAACTCATTCCGTCAGGTATTGCTCATTGAATATCCCCGCAAAGGCGCATGGACCATTGCCTTTCAGACAGGTGAAACGATGGGGAATTTTAATCAGCTAGTGGGAGAGGATCTGCTTACGATATTTGTGCCTACAACACCTAACCCAACCTCCGGCTTTATCATTATGTTACCTAAGGATGAAGTCATCCTGCTGGATATTGATGTGGAAGATGCACTCAAATTCATTATGTCTTTGGGTGTGGTCACACCTGGCAGCAAGTCAAATAAATTCTCCAAAGTTGTAGACCTTGACCTTTCCACCTTACAAAAGTAACAAAATCGCCTGTTGAACTTGCGTATTTCAGGCGCAACCCTTACCATTTCGCATCTTTTAAATTGAACGAGTTCAGAACTATGCGTAGCCATTACTGTGGTGTTGTTGACGAGGCACTACTGGATCAGGAAATCACCCTTTGCGGTTGGGTCAACAAGCGCCGTGATCACGGTGGAGTCATCTTTGTGGATTTGCGAGATCGGGAAGGTCTGGTACAGGTGGTATTTGACCCGGATGACCCAGAAATGTTTAAGCTGGCTGAGAGCATTCGTAATGAACATATTCTGCGTGTTAAAGGTCGTGTCAGACCGCGCCCTGAAGGTACTATCAATGAAAAGCTCACCAGTGGCAAGGTAGAAGTCTTTGGGCTGGAGCTTGATGTATTAAGTGCATCGGAAACCCCTCCCTTCCAACTTGATGAAGAAGTGGGTGAAGATATCCGCCTGAAATACCGCTATGTTGACCTGCGCCGCCCTGAAATGCAGCAACGCATCCAGACCCGTGCCAAAGTCACTGGCTTTATGCGCCGTTTTCTGGAAGATAATGGCTTTCTGGAAATTGAAACCCCAACCCTGACCCGGGCAACACCTGAAGGTGCGCGTGATTATCTGGTTCCCAGTCGTGTACATGCCGGGGAGTTCTACGCCCTGCCCCAGTCACCGCAGCTATTCAAGCAACTGCTGATGATGTCCGGCATGGAAAAGTATTACCAGATCGCGCGCTGTTTCCGTGATGAAGACCTGCGTGCAGATCGTCAACCTGAGTTCACGCAGCTCGACCTGGAAATGTCTTTTGTGACTGAAGAAGACATTATGAACCTCACTGAGGATATGCTGCGCAAGCTCTTCAAAACCGTGCTGAATGTGGATCTGGTTGAGCCATTCCCACGCATGACCTATGCCGAGGCAATGCAGCGTTTTGGTTCGGATAAACCTGATCTGCGCAATACGCTGGAGCTGGTAGAAGTCAGTGACCTGATGAAGGATGTGGAGTTTAAAGTATTCTCAGGGCCAGCCAATGATGAAGCCGGGCGTGTTGCTGCCCTGCGTCTGCCTGCTGGCAGTGAATTAAGTCGCAAGGACATTGATGAATACACCAAATTTGTAAGCAAATATGGTGCCAAAGGTCTGGCGTATATCAAGGTCAATAGTCTGGCAGATGGTATGGATGGCTTGCAATCACCGATTCTCAAATTCCTGCCGGATGAGGTTGCACTAGCAATTATGGAGCGAGTCGCAGCAGAAGACGGCGACCTGGTATTCTTCGGGGCAGACAAGGCAAAAATTGTCAACGATGCACTGGGTGCATTGATCATTAAACTCGGCAAAGACCGCAATCTGTTACAGGGAGAATGGGCACCTCTTTGGGTCGTTGATTTCCCCATGTTTGAATGGGATGAGAAAAATAATCGCTGGCAAGCACTACATCACCCCTTCACCGCACCTGATACTGATGATATTGACAGCATCAAGAATGACCCAGGGGCTGCCATGTCACGTGCCTACGATATTATTCTCAACGGTACGGAACTCGGCGGTGGCTCTATCCGTATTCATGATCGTGAGATGCAACAGGCAATGCTGGAAGTGCTGGGAATTTCCGAGGAAGAAGCCGAAAGCAAGTTTGGCTTCCTGCTAACTGCCCTGAAATACGGCTGCCCTCCTCTGGGCGGGCTGGCATTTGGACTGGATCGTATGATTATGCTTATGACCGGCAGTGATTCTATCCGCGATGTCATGGCATTTCCTAAAACACAAAGCGCCCAATGTCCATTGACCGCAGCACCTTCAGAAGTTGATTTTGGACAGCTACGCGAATTGCATATCAAGGTTCGTAAACCTGTCAGCGAAAGCGAATAACAACAGCATTTTATTGATGCAGACCGGATAAGCTGCTGCTATCCGGCTCTGCTCTGCTCCCATACCCTCCAGCCAGAAAATTTTATGTCCATGCAAACAGGCGCTCTCGTCTACTACAAAACCAAAGCTGCACTTGTCACAGCCGTCAGTGACAAAATAGATATCGTCTTTCCCGGCACTGGCAAAAAAGATGTCAACAAGCGGGTGCGAGATAAAGACATTACCCTGCTCCATCCTGGTCCAGTAAATGACATCCGTGACATCAATACAGCTTTACCAGAAGCAGAAAAGCTGGATACACTGGAAGAAACCCTGGAGTTACTGGAAGAAGAAGCCGTGCCGCTGGCAGAACTGGCAGAGCTGCTCTATGGCGATTACACCCCGCAGTCCGCCTGGTCAAGCTGGATGCTGGTTATGGATGAGCTGTATTTTACCATCACCGATGCAGAAAATGTCACCGCAGCCATTCAGGCACGCCCGCTCAACCTGATCCGTGAAGAGCGCGAAAAACGCCTGGCACGACAGCGTCAGAAAGAAAGCTGGGAAGGGCTGATTAAGCGTATCCAGTCCGGGCAAATTATGGAAGAGGATTACAGCCAGCTCACCGAAGTCGAACAACTGGCAACCGCAGAGCGTGAAAACAGCCGAATCCTGAAAGCCGCAGGTATACCAGAAAACAAGGAAGCCGCCCATGCCCTGTTAATCAAGCTGGGCTACTGGCAGGAAGACTATAACCCCTGGCTGCGTCGCATGGGTGTCAACACTGAAGAACCT
>JALVFC010000552.1 GCA_027030285.1 Thiotrichaceae bacterium
ATCGGGAATTCCGGAAAATGCCCCTGAAAAAAAGGCTCATTGATCGTGACGTTTTTAATACATTTTATTGATTTGCCAGGTTCAACCTCAAGCACGCGATCTACCAGTAAAAAAGGATAACGGTGGGCTAAAAAAGTTTTAATTTCGTTGACGCCCATCTCTTGTGACATAGTGTAATCTCTCCCAGACTAATTGTTTTCAATTAAAGCTTTGACTTGCTTCTGCAACTTCTTGACGGTTACAGATAACTCATTTAAATGTTTAAAACGCACAACATTGCGCCGCCAGATACTACTTTCCGTAATACCTGTTCCCGATGAATAAGATGTATAAGGTTTGCGTAACGAACCAGTCACCTGCCCCATTCCTGTGATCATAACACCATCGGCAATTTCCAAGTGTCCGGCGATACCTGTTGCACCACCGATTTTACAGTTTTTTCCTATGACGGTACTGCCACTAATACCACAGCAGGCAGTAATTACAGTGTTTTCACCAACCCGCACATTGTGAGCAATTTGCACAAGATTATCTATCTTGACTCCATTTTCGATGACCGTAGAACTTAATGCTGCACGATCTATTGTCGTATTGGCACCAATTTCCACATCATCACCAATACGCACATCACCCATTTGCACAATGCGTTCCCACTGCTCATCATGGGGGGCAAAACCAAACCCATCATCACCAATCACTGCGCCGGAATGAATAATACAGCGCTTGCCAATTTGTGTTTGTGCATGGATAGTCGCATTTGCCCTGATGTGAGAATCACTGCCAATCTTAACTCCCGCACCAATAAAACAGCCTGCACCGATGACGCAGTTGTCTCCAATGACGGCATTCTGATCAATCACCACATTAGCAGCAATACTGACTTCTTTCCCCATAACAACTGTTTCATGGATCACAGCAGTGGAATGAACCGAAGCTTGAGGGGCTGGATACGGGGAAAATGCCTGGGAGGCTTTGGCATAAACATAGTAAGGGTTTTTATGCAACAACACGGTTCCCTTATAATGCTCTTTATGCTCAGGTTTTAGTACAACCACCGAGGCATTGCATTGCTCAAGCGCAGCTAGAAACTTATCTTCAGTGACAAAACAAAGATCACCTGCCCCAGCTTTATCCAATGTAGCAATAGCCTGTATCTGCTGAGCCTCATCGCCAATAATCGTAGCGCCTGTCTGCTCCGCCAATTCCTTCAAGGTGATAGTCATAACCAAATTCCTAACTACTCAGCGTAGTATTCCCTTACTCTTTTTTTGCCTTTTCAGACTGTTGTTTTTGTTTGTCCTGTTTTAGCTTTTTTGCCAGATAAGCAAGAACCTTCTTGGTAATATCCACTTTCTCGCTGGCTGATACAAAATCCTGTATCACAATATCAATATCTTCAGCTTGCCGGACAACATCAATCGCTTTAAATACCGTTTCCTGTACATCGTCAAGTGCAGCACTTTTGGCAAGTCGCAAATCTTCACGATAATCTTCCAGAGCTCTGTTCTGGGTACGTTTACGACTTCTTAACTCACGTTCTTTTTCGATCTTTTCTTCACGTGTTAGTTGCCTTCT
>JALVFC010000553.1 GCA_027030285.1 Thiotrichaceae bacterium
AATTCTATTTTAAATAAAACCAAAATCATTGTCAATAAAATAAATACGATTAATGCAGCACCCAAGGCAGTCAATAGTTGCAAGAGTTCTACTTTTGCAGCCAGTGCTTTATTCTGTTTACTATTTCTTTTATTTTCCAGCGTATGTAATGAACTTTGATACTTTTGGTTTTCAGCTTGAACCTGCATATTAAAATCTTCTAAAAACCATTGAATGAAATCTTTCCATACTATGGCATCATCAGTAGGTTTTTTGGCCTTATTGAGTTTCTGACCATAGTTAAGCAATGATGTAAGTTCATGTTTTAGTTGTCGTTTTAACAGCAAAAAAGATTCTTCATTGTATCGTTTCTCCAATATTTGCATAAGAGAAAACATACCATCAGCTGTAGTCCCTTCTTGACCAACACCGATTGCATATTTATTAATAATACTTGCCAAGTTGGCACTATATGTTTTTAGCGGATCGGTATATTGAGGGTTGTTATTGTTTGTGCCGGAAGGAGCATAGACCACACCTTTGTTTGTGGTAGAAACATGACCATTATAAATAGGCAGTTCCAGGAGGCTTGGAGATTGACCATTCATGCCTCTTCCATCTTCACCATGACAAGCAGCACAAGCAGCGAAAGAGATAGGTTTATCTCCTTTCATTTTGGTAGAAACAAAGAAGGCAATATTTTCTGCTGCCTTTCCTTTTAAGAGCCCTGAAGGCATTTTGCCCATAGGATATCCATGTCCCTTTGAACCTTTTGAAATTATTTTCAATATATATTTTTCTATTCTTGCTCTTTGGGCTTCTTTTTCTTTTTGATTTTTCTCATAATTATTTTTATAAGTATCAAAAGAAACTTCTGGCTCCTTTGTCTGATAGGCATCTTCATTTACTGTTGTATCTTGTGAAACAGTATAAAGCTTAAATGCATAAATCCCTCCTCCTATCAAAAAAGTAAATGCTATCGTTGCACCTATCAACATGAGCCATCTTGTAATTGAAAAAAATATTTTTTCCATTTTTATCCCCGCCTTTATTTGTTTTTCCAAATATTATCACAGAAAAGTCAAAACGCGGAATAACCCTTGTTTCATAGAGAAGATAGTAGGTGTAGGTATAGCAGTATAGGGCAGTATATGGGTATATGATAGTATGTGGAAATATGTAACTTGTAACTTCAGACAACAAGTACATTTTTTACCAGGACACTTCCTTGAGTAAAGTTCCCTAAAGCCTAGGGGGGTCAGTCGCTACCATGCAGTTGTATTGTTCAGTGCTTTTCATACTGAAATATTTTTAGTGTTTTTGCGCAATCACCTATATTGTTTTTGACCGTCTCGGCAATCTCAATGTATTTTTGGCAATCATCTCACAACCCAGTCCTAATTAGAGTTATATTATAATGGGATAATTCAAAAGAGGGAGTGTGTCATGGATATTCTGCTGATCAATGCCAATCCTGTGGTCTCGCGTCTGATGGCTTTGTGTACGCGTGACGCGGCATATCGGCTCGAAGAGATTTCGAGTGCTTCACAGGCGCAGAAAGAGCATTATGATATTGTCTTTGTCGATGACGGC
>JALVFC010000554.1 GCA_027030285.1 Thiotrichaceae bacterium
TAGTCTGATGATGGCAGTGGATATTTCCGGCTCCATGCAAAACCAGGACATGATGATCAGTGGCAGAGCGGTGACGCGCCTGCGTGCTGTCAAGGCGGTGGCAACGGAGTTTATCCGGCAGCGCGAAGGTGACCGGATTGGGCTTATCCTGTTTGGCTCGCGTGCCTATTTACAGGCACCTTTAACGCTGGATCGCAAAACGGTAGAGATTCTGTTGAATGAAGCGGCTCTGGGGTTGGCGGGCAGACAAACGGCAATCGGTGATGCCATTGGACTGGCAGTGAAGCGTTTGCGTGAACAGCCGGAGGAAAATCGGGTATTGATCTTGCTCACCGATGGTGCAAACACGCAAGGCAGTATTGATCCCCTAAAGGCGGCAGACCTGGCCGCACAGGAAAAAGTAAAAATTTATACCATTGGCATCGGTTCCGGCAGTGAGGTGATTCAGACACCTTTCGGTATTCAGCGCATCGGGCGCAGCGACCTGGATGAGCCGACCTTAAAGGCAATTGCCAGTAAAACGGGTGGTGAGTATTTCCGTGCGCGTGATGTGCAAAGCCTGCAACATATTTATGAATTGCTGGACAAGATGGAGCCTGTTTCCAAAGATGACCTGAGTTACCGTCCGGTCGATGAGTTGTATTACTGGCCGCTGGCAGTGGCTTTGTTGCTGAGTGTGCTGGTGGCGCTGGGCGTGAGCGGTGCTTTCCGCCTGCCACGTTTAGGAAAACGGGGTAAGGCAAGCAAAGGGAACAAGGGGCAGCAGCATGTTTGAGTCGTTTCATTTTCTCCATCCACAGTGGTTGCTGGCATTGGTGCCACTGCTGCTGGTGTTTACCTGGTTGTTACGCAGCAAAGCTGGCGAGAGTGACTGGAACAAGGTGATTGATAAACACCTGTTGCCCGTACTATTGCAACAGGCGGGCAAGACCACCAGTGCCAGCAAAGGACGCTGGTTAGCTTATGCCCCCCTGCTGCTGGGCTGGCTCATTGCGGTACTGGCACTGGCTGATCCGGTGTGGGAAAAGCGGGTTATTCCCGTGGTGCAAACCAAGGCATCGCGCGTGATTGTACTGGATTTGTCCCGCTCCATGCTGATTCCTGATGTCAAGCCATCCCGACTTGCCAGAGCAAAATTTGTGGTTGAGGATATTCTTTCCAAAGCAGCAGAGGGGCAGACTGCATTGGTGGTGTTTGCTGGTGATGCGTTTACCGTCACGCCACTGACCAGAGATGTTGATACCATTCACTCCCTGTTGCCTGCACTGTCACCGGATCTGATGCCAGCACAGGGTAGTCGTGCCGACAGAGGCTTGTTAAAAGCCGGGGAGCTTTTGCAGCAGGCAGGCGTGCCGCATGGTCAGGTATTATTAATTGCCGATGGCGCACAGGCAGGTTCTGCGGTAAAAGCTGCTGGCAAGCTAGCCAAACACGGCTATGTCGTTTCGGTGCTGGGAGTGGGCACCACACAGGGAGGCCCTATCCCCGGTTTGCGTAACAATGGCAAGCCTGTTGTCGTCCCCATGCAGGAGTCCGTGTTGCAGGCAATCGCACAGGCT
>JALVFC010000555.1 GCA_027030285.1 Thiotrichaceae bacterium
GCATTGATTTTACAGGCGATTTTCTGATTGTGCGCCGTACCGGTGTGTACGGTCGATTGAAGAAAATCGCCTGTAAAATCAAAGATCAAGCAAGAAATCGTGTGATTCATGAAATATTCGGGCTAGAGTTTATAGTGCAACAGACCTGCATGTTGAGCACGGGCATATCTGGAGCAGTCTTATAACTTGAATTGTTCTACCAGTTTTTCCAAGTTTTCTGCTAACTCTGACAAGGTATTACTCGCTGCGGCCGTTTTTGTGGAGGCTTTCGTTGTGCCGTGAGCAATTTGACTGATATTTTCGATATTGCGCACTATTTCAGTGGCAACTGCTAACTGCCCCTCGGCTGCATTGGCAATTTGCGTATTCATGTTTGAGATATTAGTTACAGCGGCGGTAATGGTTTCTAGAGAAGAGCCAGCAGCTGTCGCTTGTTCTACTGTTTTAAGAGTGTTTTTCTGACTTGTTTCCATAGCTTGCATGGCTTGTGTAGCACCCGATTGAATTTTATCAATCATGGACTGAATTTCCTGACTGGATTCCTGGGTTCGGCTGGCAAGTACGCGAACCTCATCAGCAACTACAGCGAAACCACGCCCTTGCTCACCAGCACGGGCGGCTTCGATTGCAGCATTAAGTGCGAGTAAGTTGGTTTGCTCAGCAATGCTTTGAATGACATCCATCACTGAACCGATATTTTCACTCTCTGCTTTCAGGTCGCGCAGTACTTCGGCAGATTTTGCAATGTCGGTTTCAAGGCTGTGAATTTGTGTAATAGTATCTTGCACAACACACTTGCCTTTATTAGTTTCGCTGTCAGCCTCCTGAGCGGCTTTGGATGCATCTTCCGCATGCGTCGCTACTTCTTGCACTGTGGAAGACATTTCATTCATGGCAGTTGCCACTTGTTCAGTTTTCTGCTGCTGTTGTTGAGCGCCCGCTGTGGTTTCCGTCGTAATGTTGGAAAGCTCCGTGGATGAGCTGGCTAGATGATGAGCATTATTTCTTAGCTCTGCTACTTGAGAGTGTAATGAGGAAACCAATAAGGTAAGTGATTCACCAATAGACCTCAACTCCATCAGGCCATTGGGTTCCACTTTTACTGTTAGGTCACCTTCGGCGCAACGTTGCATACTGTTGGTGAGACTTTTAAGTGGTTTGAAAACAAAGCGATTGAATAAGAATAAAGATAATCCAAGGCTAATGGCGACTAAAACACTAAATAACACCAGGGATAATAATCTGGTTTCAGCAAATTTTTGGTTAAACTCGGTGGTATCTTCCAATAAGCTTATTTTCAAAGCAGGCTCTTCGTTTTCTGTCTTCAATATGTAATCTACTATCAGCATGTTTTCACCGGCTTTATGCCAGTTTTTACTCTTAAATTTAATGTTGTTTTTAGGGTCTGTGATTTTTACTGGTACTTTTAGAATGTCTTCTACACGAGACAATTGAACAACAGGCATCATAACCACTTCCAGATAACCTAGTAAACGCAAACCGCCAACAGGGACAATAACGGAATATGCAGTACCATCAGGTGTCATCCA
>JALVFC010000556.1 GCA_027030285.1 Thiotrichaceae bacterium
CAACAGTGACACGGAACTATGGTGAAACAGCGGATGCAAAATCCGAAAAGCTGATTCACAAGCTGATTATTGAGACGATTGCGGTGTCGTTGTTAATCTGGCTGGCGTTGGGTCTGCGAGAGGCGTTTATCGTCGGTGCGGCAGTGGTCATTACCTTGTCAGTCACACTCTTTGCATCCTGGGCTTATGGTTTTACTTTAAACCGTGTTTCCCTTTTTGCGCTGATTTTTTCTATCGGTATTCTGGTGGATGATGCCATTGTGGTGGTTGAGAATATTCACCGACATATGGTGATGGGTGGTAAAACGCTGGTAAAGGCGATTCCACTGGCAGTCGATGAAGTTGGTGGGCCAACTATTCTGGCAACCTTCACGGTTATTGCCGCTTTAATGCCGATGGCTTTTGTCAGCGGCTTGATGGGGCCTTATATGAGTCCCATACCCATTAATGCCAGTATGGGCATGTTGATTTCACTGGCTGTTGCGTATGTGGTTACTCCCTGGATGACCAACAAGGTACTGGCGAAGGTTGACTTTGATGCGCATCATGCAGAAGAAGCTGGTGGCGGAAAAATCAGGGCGTTTTATGACAGAATCATGGGGCCTTTTCTGGATGATAAGAAAGGCGGACGGCGGCGCATTGGTTTGTTTGCCATTATCACCTTCCTGATCTTTGCAGCCATATCTTTGGCTGCATTCAAGCTGGTTGTGTTGAAAATGCTGCCATTTGACAACAAGTCGGAATTCCAGATTGTTGTGGATATGCCGGAAGGTACAACGCTGGAGCAGACTTCGCGTGTATTAAACGAGATAAGCCAGCGTGTGAAGACACTGGAAGAGGTGAGTAGTTATCAGATTTATGCAGGTACTGCGGCACCGATTAACTTTAATGGTCTGGTACGTCAGTATTATTTGCGGGAAGGCTCAAATGTGGGCGATGTGCAGGTTAATCTGATTGACAAGCATGCCCGTGAGCGCAAGAGTCACGAAATAGCTCTCGCGGTACGTGAAGATATTCAGGATATTGCGAGCAAATACAATGCCAATATTAAAGTGGTCGAGGTGCCACCAGGGCCACCAGTATTAGCTCCCCTGGTGGCTGAAGTGTATGGACTTGACTACAAGGGGCAAATCGAAATTGCCAAAGAAATACGTAGCGTATTTGAGCAAACCCAGGATATTGTGGATATCGACGATAGTATTGAGGCACCTCAAAAGCGTCTGGTAGTAAAGGTAGATCGTCAAAAAGCCGCTTTGCTGGGCGTTTCTCAGGCAGATATTACCTCTGCCATCAGC
Organism: Thiotrichaceae bacterium; assembly: GCA_027030285.1. Classification (GTDB taxonomy): domain Bacteria; phylum Pseudomonadota; class Gammaproteobacteria; order Thiotrichales; family Thiotrichaceae; genus HyVt-477. The sequence continues at coordinate 1,296 of JALVFC010000556.1, forward strand.
ACGGTGCTGGGTGGTGAAGATGTGATTTATCTGCACCGCAAGGATCTTAAGTATGCTGTGCCTGTGCGTTTGGAATTTCCGGTTGCCCTAAAGGACAAGATGGATTCGGTACTGGCATTACGGGTGCGTAGCCGTAATCAGACACTGGTACCGATGTCTGAGCTGGTGAAGGTCGAAGAAACGACACTGGAGCATTCCATTCATCATAAAGACCTGTTGCCTGTGGTGTATGTCATGGGCGACATGGCGGGG
>JALVFC010000557.1 GCA_027030285.1 Thiotrichaceae bacterium
AAGAAGATCTGCAACAGCTTTTATTATCAGCAGGGTTACTTTAAGCTAATTTGAACGTTTGAAGTGGTCGCTGCCAGACGGTAAAAAAAATCAGAAAAACAGTGTTGACACATCCAGACTGCGACTCTATTATAGCGCCTCTGTTACACAGACTGATGCGGGAATAGCTCAGCTGGTAGAGCACAACCTTGCCAAGGTTGGGGTCGCGAGTTCGAATCTCGTTTCCCGCTCCAAATTCAAGGCCTCGACTGTCGAGGCCTTTTTTGTTTCCAGTAGTTACTAGTTTTCTGGTTTCGTACGTGCAAGCTTCAGCCGCAAATTTGAAGGCCACTATTGCCCTGGAATACACCTGATAAACTGTAGTGAGGTGCAATCTGAGTAGTTATGAAAAAACTATTAATCCATAAAAACTGATGGTATGATTCACACCCTTCTAGCAATAGCAGAATAAAAGGCTGAGTTGCAGAGTGGTTATGCAGCGGTTTGCAAAACCGTTTACCTCGGTTCGATTCCGGGCTCAGCCTCCATTTTTTACCTCCTCAAGCAAGTCACGTTGAGGAAAAAATTCAGTCAGGTCACTCAAGACAGTAACAATAAGTAAGACCATCTATTTATGCCCAGGTGGCGTTGTGGTAGACAGTAGGCTTGTCCTACCATGATTGAAGTGGCAAGACAGTAACAATAAGTAAGACCATCTATTTATGCCCAGGTGGCGAAATTGGTAGACGCAAGGGACTTAAAATCCCTCGGTAGAAATACCGTGCCGGTTCGATTCCGGCCCTGGGCACCAATTTTGATATACCGAGAAATAAAGCCACGCTGCTTTGGATTCTTTTATTTCTTGTGTTTTTCTACAGTGATTAAAAGTCTGCGTTGCAGACAGCATTTATTACCTCGCCCGTAACAGGATGTGTAAAACTAATCTCCGTAGCATGCAGTAGCAGCCGCTCTGCCATCTCATAAACCTCCCGTGTAGCATACATATCACAACCTAGAATCGGATGTCCCATTTCACGACTATGGATACGTAGTTGGTGCGAGCGTCCAGTGATAGGTGTAAACAGAACCCGGGTTGTATTGGCCTGGATATCACGGTGCAACACTTGATAAAGTGTCAATGCCCCCTTGCCGCTGGACTGACACACTTTTTGCAGAGGGCGTTTTGGCCAGTCAAAGATTAAAGGTAAATCCACCTTGCCTTCGTCCTTTTCCACCAAGCCATGCAAAATAGCTGTGTAGGTTTTATGTACTTTTCTGTCCTGAAACTGACGATTGATGTGTGCCAGTGCGGGTTTGTTAAGTGGAATGATCATAATCCCTGAAGTGTCCAGGTCCAGCCGGTGAGCTATTGATGCACCAGGATAATCTTCTACCAGTCTCGTAGCCACACTATCCCTGTTTAATGGATGACGACCTGGCACACTTAACAAACCATCTGGCTTGTTTATCAACAGCACATCATCATCCTGATACAAGATTTTGATCTCCTTGTTACATGGAGGCACGATATACGGCTTGGGCTGGTCTTGTATCATCATGGTTTGAGTGTGTCAGGATATGGAAAACTGGCATAGGTTAAATGATTCCGTGGCTTTCTCCAAACAATGTTCGTAACAATTCAGGGTAACTGTATGTAAGGCAGTGAGCTATTGATATTAGGGCTTCGGCAGCAGGGATGTTGCCGCAGAGCTTACTTGAATGTCTTTAACAGTGGCCCAAATAATCAATATCTTACCGCCTGCGCTGTTTATTACCCTGAGTAGTTACGATGTTCAATATTTTGTAACCATATTGAGAATACATCCAGATTCCTCTATGCTCGCTGTTCCCTGGTCCTGAGCATGCACAACCCTGATGAAACTCTCTGATTTTTACTACGACCTGCCTACGGAGCTGATTGCACAGCAGCCGTTAGCAGAGCGTACTGCCAGTCGATTATTACAAGTGCATGGCGATCAACTGATGGATAGACAATTTTCCGATGTAGTGGAAATATTTCAGCCGGGCGATTTACTGGTCTTTAATAACACCCGCGTGATTCCTGCCCGCCTGCTGGGGCAAAAGGAAACAGGGGGTAAAGTAGAAGTTTTAGTGGAGCGGGTGCTGGATGAGCGGCAGGTGCTGGCACATGTGCGTGCCAATAAATCCCCTAAACCTGGTTCACTGCTATTCCTTGAAGATGCCATTGAAGTCGTAATGCTTGAGCGTGCTGGAGATTTGTTCAAGCTGGAATTTAGCATCAGACAACCACACCATACACTCTTTGATGTGCTGGAATCTTATGGGCATATGCCACTTCCACCCTATATTGAACGTGCTGACGATGCCACTGACAGGCAGCGTTATCAAACAGTATTTGCGGATCGACCTGGTGCTGTAGCTGCGCCCACAGCAGGTTTGCATTTCGACAAGCCATTACTACAGGCATTGCAGGACAAAGGTGTTGAGACCGCAAAAGTTACCTTGCATGTAGGTGCCGGAACTTTCAAACCTGTCAAGGTTGAAGACTTGTCTCAGCATGTAATGCATGCTGAGTATGTAGAAGTTGGCAATGATACCTGCAAGCAGATTGCAGACTGTCGGGAGCGCGGAAACCGCGTGATTGCGGTAGGGACAACAACTGTTCGCTCCCTGGAGGCAGCCAGTCAAAAAAACGGTAAGCCAGAGGCTTTCTGTGGTGATACCAGGATTTTTATCAAACCTGGATACCAGTTCCATGCGGTGGATAGCTTGATCACCAACTTCCATCTGCCAGGCTCAACCTTGCTAATGCTGGTAGCAGCTTTTGCTGGGTATGATGAAATCTTTAAGGCTTACCGTCATGCAGTGCAGCAACAGTATCGTTTTTTTAGCTATGGGGATGCTATGCTGTTAAGCCTCAAGAAATAAGGATGGAATAATTGCTCTTTTACACTGTCCCTACCGTAGGATAGGGACAGGCTAGCAAGGATAGATTTTTTGATGCTAATCAAATATTGCAAATAATAACTAGAATAATATTGATTGCCTTATTTGGTTTTCGCAACCGTGTTATTGTTAGCCACAGTATGTTGAGGAGCAACAACTTGTGTTTTAACAACCTTGTTGTGCTGACTGGCTTCAATCCTGGCTGTCTCTTTCGCTGCCAGTGCTGAGCCTAGCGCGATCAGAACAAATCCGAGTGTTATTGGGTCAGCAAAACCACGTATCTTTTTCATGATAGTTACCTCTTCATTAAAATTATAGAATGTTCGAAAAGTCAGACACTTTTCCCGTGCTCATCGTGTTTCAGGAGTACCTTCGGCAAGTTATTCCCGTCACCGATGAGTGTTTATACAGAGGAGACTACAATGCATGCGTCAATGAATAGTCAAAGTATCCCTATCCCTGATTATGGGTTGGCGAGATGTGATGAAAAACAGACCACTGTTTAAATTAACCTTGTTTGGTGGCTTTCGTCTGGTCGATAGCGATGGACAGCCACTTGCTCTGGGTGCGCGTAAATCCAAAGCACTATTGGCATGGCTTGCTATCAACCCTGAGCGTGAACACCCACGAGAAAAACTGGCTGCTTTATTATGGCCGGATAGTGAAGAAGTCGCTGCCAGACACAGCTTGCGTCAGGCGCTTGCCGGACTTCGAAAGATTTTTCCTGTTGAGCTGGGTTTGTTAAATGCCAGCAAGGAATTTATCTCCCTGAATAGTGAATTGATGGCGATTGATGTGCGCGAGTTTATCGCCTTGCTGGATAAAGGTGATGCTGATTCTCTTGATCAGGCAATTGAATTGTATTCGGGTGAGTTTCTGGAGGGCTGTAACCCGCATTCGGATATGTTTAATGAATGGGGTTTGACTTACCGCCATGATTTTAGTGAGCGGGCAGCAGTAGCAATAGAGACACGACTGTCGCAACGCATGGCAAGTGGGGAATACGAGCAGGCAGTGAATCTGGCCATGCGTTTGCTTGCAATTGATTCGGTGCGCGAGTCAGCCTACCGCGCCTTGATGGTGGCGCATTCGCAGTTAGGCAATCATGCTTCTGCACTGCGCTGGTACCGACGTTGCCAGCATGTCTTGTTGCAGGAGCTGGATGTTGCCCCGGATGAGGAGACTGAGGAAATCTATCAATCATTGCTGTCAATGAGTCAAATGGATACTCCTGGGGCGGTTCTCAGGTCTGCCGATGATGAACAGCAGCAAGCTTTTCAGTATACAGATTCTACAACGGTCTCACGCGATAATTATCGTGTTTTGTATCAGGTTGAAGCGGCGGTAGAGGGGATTCTGGATCATATCGGTGGACAGAGTTTTTTGATTCGTGGGGAAGCAGGCTCTTACAAATCGGTTTTGGCAACTGAAATTGAGTCATTGGCAAAATCGCATGGCTTCTTCTGTTGCCGCAAGAAGCTATCTGCAAAGGTCGATAACAATGATGAGGCTGTTTTAAAGGACTTGCTATCCAGCTTTTCATCCTGTCTGGCAAGATATTCTCAGCTGCCTGAGCAGCAGACCTCGTGCGATGTGGCTTTACACAGCTCGCAGCCTGAAAGCGTTGAGATAATAAAACTGGTTCAGGCTGTTGCCAGTCACCAGCCCGTGTTATTGATCATTGAGCATATTCATGAAAGCAGCATGGAAACATTGAATGTGCTGGCTGAGCTTATTTCAATAGCAGGAAATCACGCGATATTGCTATTGATGACTTCGCAATTTAAGGGTGAGGCACTTGACCCAGTATGGCGCGGGGCAATGCGTGGAGCGCCATTGACGACAATTGATATGTCCTGATTGCTATTATTTGCCAGCCCTGTATCCGCCACCACCGATATAAACACCGCCATAACTACCTGCACGCACGCTTTTTTCCTGTTGCACAATGGTTACCTGTTTCATTCCTGTACCTACATCAAACCAGGTCAGTCCGGCAGCAGCTACGGTTAGCAAAGTGAAAATGAGAGTAAATATACGAGTCATGTCTAATGTGCAGCAGCCCAGCGTTTACTGGTAAATAAGTAGCGGGAAATATAAAAAATGGCAAAACCCAAAGCACTTAAATAAAGCAGATATTTAAAATAACGTGTGCTGATAATGCCCTGGCGGACGGTAAAACGAATATTTGGTTGTGTATTTCCTGAACTGGCTTTTTTCCTGAGTGCAGTAACACGCAGGGTATATTGTCCTGGATGGTCAAGTTTAAATAAAGCTTTACCTGTTTGCTGGCTGGAGTGGTCTTTATGAGTTGACAGCTTATCGGCAAATGAAAAGACTTCTTTTTCATCATCAAACAAGGTGATATCGGTAATTTGCCATAGACTTGCATAAGGGTTGTTAAAGGAAATTTCGGTTAAATGTCGTGCATTGTCGATAGCAAAGGAGTATGTATTGATACCAGGGTTTAATGACCTGCTGCGCTGGTCAAGAACCGTTTTTCCGCTGGTAAACAGTGAGATAAAGAGCAGGGCGGCTACTGCAACAAGTGCAAACTTGAAACTTGCTTTGGAAAGTGCCTCCCGCAACGGTGCTTTAAAAGGCTGCGCCGGATGAATAGTGCTGCGATGCGTCTCCTGTTGTATTGCGAAATTGTTATGCATAAGCTCTGGCTCAATATACTCTGTCAAATAATATTCCAGTTCATCTTCAGTTTCTTCCATGGTAAACATAAAAGGTGGTGCAATGGCATCCCTGACAATACTGGTCTCGCCGACTTTTGCAATCCAGGTTAATTCACCGGCAACATAGGTAATTTCAGCCTGATACGCTTCAAAAAATACAAAGGATTGATCCTTGACACGCAGAGGCTCTCTGGGTGAAAGCTGACGCATATCGCGATCAGGTAAATAGCGAACCCGTCGGGTAAACGTAAAATGCCCAAACTGATAGGTTAGCCAGGCATAGCCATGTGTCTCAGAATACAAATGCAAATCAGTCCAGCGATCACCAAATGATGAACGGTAGGAAACAATACCGATAATCGTAAAGTGTACATCCTTGATCGTGCCTTCCATGCCCAGTGTTAAAGGGCAATCAACAGGCGGCTGTTGCTCACTGAACTGATAGAGCAGGGCATAGTCCTTGCGTGTATCCATGACGGCTCCGCAGTATTCACAGCTGAGGCTGCGAATCCGATGCCCGCCACCATACAGATTCAGCGGAGCAGCGCATTGTTTGCATTGAATACTTTTTACTTCCATAGACTCACAAGGCACTCTTTATTTCATAAGGATCAACCCACTCACCTTTATAGGCACGGGTTGTTTGCGAATAGTATTCCAGTGTTAACAGTTGCCCGTGGGAGTCGGAAAGATGAGCATAAGGAATACTATCACCAGGGGTGACAATTTCCGGCAACTCACCCATAAAACCTTCACACTGTCCCTCGCCAATTTCAGTGACCAGCCAGTCAATATCATACAGGTGGATAGTTTTTCCCAGTTTGACATCAGCCCGCGCTGGTAATTCGCTGGCATCAATATCAAGCGGTGTCTCAAAGGCAAAGTCACCTTCATCAACACTCACCCAGAAACCACGCCCGCCATTATCAACTGCCCACCACTCCTCCCAGAAACCGATTTTGTGGCGATAGCGCACCTTGCCTACTG
>JALVFC010000558.1 GCA_027030285.1 Thiotrichaceae bacterium
CCAAAGTGACAGCAAAAAGAAACAATCCTAACATCACAGTTGAAGCTTCGATGAGAACCCTTTTCATCTCCCCCCTCTTTGTCTGGTTTTTAGACATAGATGAAAATACCTTTTGTTTGTTGTATCGTCTTGCAACACTGAAAATGTAAACCAGATGCAATTAACCCATGGCATGGGTTTTTCCTCCTCAATTGTCTTGGGTAATAAGGTTGAGGTGTATGACATGTCAGGGTTTCCAAGGGGGCCTGGTGGGTGTTGTTGAAGTGTTTTTTTGGGTGAACACTTTTTGAAAACCCAATACGGTTAGTTGCCCCCCGATTATATCGGAAAAAATTTGAAGAATAATGATTTAGATCCAAGTATTCTTATTTTTAAAATAACTATCCAAAGCCCGTATCACCCTTTTGTGTTTTCCTATTTTTTATTTCTTTACACAAAGAGGAAACTTTAGAACGTGTTGTTGTCCACTGAGCTGAGGGGAGGGTTCAAACCGATATGTGGGTAATAGAAAAAAATTGCGAGCAAGGAGAATTAAAAATATTGAAAAATTTTGTGGTTTGTCCAGGCCTGTCCAAGATAACTTTTCTCTAATCCCCCAGTTTTAATGCTGAAGCCCCAAACCTGGACGGCAGAAAAGGGGAACCTGAGTTCGTAAAGGCGAGTCTTGGGCTTAGAGTGAGGGTTCCACAGAGAATGGGGTGAGTTTCGGAGGGAGGGGCGGATGATCTTGGACAGCACTGGGAAATGTTAGATTTGGCTAATTTTATATATAGAAACAATGGGCTGGAATCTGTTTGTATGTGTTACCATTTGGCTAGGTTTTTATCCGGGCACTGGTAGGGGAAAGTTTTGGTTTGTTTTTTCTGATTTCAGGGGTGGGTTGGTCCCCATAAGCTGGTTTTGTTGAGAAAAAGTAATTTATTAGAGTCAATTGATTTTAAGGAGGGATGACGAATGGGGTCTTCAGGGAGCCCCAAATGAGCATTTGGCAAAAAAAGAACAAGTCACCGGCAAAGAGGTGGAACATGAAAAAATAGCTTTGGGAAATTTTGTTTGGGTTTGCGTTGTGACGCTTATGGAATTTTTTTTCTAGTTCATTTTCCTGTGGAATCCCAATCCAAGCCTGCAGTGTGGCTAGGGTGTGGCCTGAGTTAGAATGGTTTGAGGGCATCCTTCTAGGCAGTGCTGTCCAAGATAATTCGGCTCCCTTCTCGAAACCCCTTCCATTCCCGCTGAAGCCTGCATCCTAAGCCCAAAACCCTCCCTTTCGAAATCAGGTTCCCCTTGTCTACTTTCCAGGTGTTTGGTTTTCAGGCTTACGTTTGGAAGGTTTTGGATATGCTATCTTGGACAGGCCTGCCTTCTAGGGATTGTGATGAAATTCATTGTAACAATCTTCCTTTGAACCTCAGTTGCTTTAATAAGCTTGGTTTGTTTGTTCAGGTTCTCCCGATAATTGGGACGGAGTAAAAAAGGGACGGTTTTTACTGGTGAGCTGTATGAGCGGCTTCAATTACAACGGGGCGATAGGGTATTCCGACCAT
>JALVFC010000559.1 GCA_027030285.1 Thiotrichaceae bacterium
ATGACATATATCATTGCAACTTAATGTTATTTGCGATAGCGACTAGTACATTTGGGTAGTTATACCCTGATTCCACCCGTGTTAGGATTTGACAATTATCAAATTGATACGGATATCAAGGAACTCACATGCACGTTATCATCAAAACCTTACTGGCTTTTCTGCTGGTTACATTCAGTTCTATTTCGCTAGCGGCTACTGGCCCGATTATATTAGGCGGTGATGATCTGGATGATCATGGATCACGCAATGGTGCTGGCGTTAACCTTACTGGCTGGGCTTATGCCGAGGCCGCAGTAGGCTCTCTAATAGCCCAGAGTTCAAATACGGGTACGACGGTAGATATCGTTGCAATTGGTCCGGCAGATCCTGGAGCTGCTACCTATCCCAATGGTAATTCAGGAGGCATGGTAAAGTCAGTTACAGATAATTTAGGATTAAGTGTTACCTTTATTGACGGAGTTGCCAATATTACAAGTTTCTTCACTTCGCTTAGTAATGGTACAGTTAAACCTAAGCTTATCTGGATTGTCAGTGATGGCGCAACTAATGATCTTAGCCCTGCAGAAGATACTGAGCTTGCATTACACGGCGCTGAATTAAATGCCTTTCAACAAAGTGGTGGTGGCATTTTATCACACTCACATAACTATGGATGGTTAACTTCATTACTACCGGGAATTTCTATTGATAACGCGTGCGGTAATATCACTGGTCTAACTCCAGACGGCAATACGGCTTTCCCAAGTATTACTGATGCTCAAGTACAAAGCCCATGTCATAATAGTTTTTCAGGAAATCTAGGCGGTTTAAGCGTTTTAGCAGTCGACGGTTCAAACCCAGCCTTAAATGTCATTATTGGCGGTAGTGCAGGAGTCACCATCACCCCTTCAGAAAATATTCCAACACTATCAACCTGGGGACTTATACTCATGGTAAGTTTATTGGGTCTAGTAGGTGGCTTCAAACGTCGCCGTTCCCTTTAAATGACTATATGACCATGCAGTGTAGTTGCTTTCTACCTATATCGATATTTTGACTGGTTAGCTGCAACACTCTAATAAAAGAAATAAAAGATAAAAAACCAGGGGGGGTGTATCTTAATCATTTTATTAAGATACACCCCCCCTGGTTTTTTGTTTTTTCTAATTCAGATTTACTGACAGTACAGGCAATTTATACCACCACAAACTGCCCCATCATTCCCTGGTCTTCATGCTCCAGAATATGACAATGATACATATAAGGCGCACTGGCATCGGAATATTCAGGAAATGCCATCACTATCCTTACTTTTTCATTACTGTGGACTAATACTACATCTTTTGGGCCAGTTTCACTGGGGTGAGGTGCTTTACCATTCCGGTCAATAATACGGAACTGAACATTATGCACATGAAAAGGATGTGCCATGGGTGAGGCATTAGAGACCTCCCAGATCTCGGTAGTATTGCGTTTTACCTGAAAATCAATACGCTGCATATCCATTGATTTACCGTTAATACGGAACATGCCGCCACCACCTCTACCCATCATTC
>JALVFC010000560.1 GCA_027030285.1 Thiotrichaceae bacterium
GATCTGCCACCATGATCCTTGTTATTGGAAAGTCCGGTAATCATCATTCGACCGGGCAAAGCATAGGTTGTATGTGGGCCCACTACACCACCAGTGGCAGCAACAAAATCATCTATCACCTTGACCAGCTTAGGTTTAGCAGGGTCAGAATGTACATCAAAGATAAAAATCTTGCTGGTGTCCAGACCGCCAGCCCAGAGAAACTTACGATCATCAGTAAAGCCAGAGTGATGTGCCTCGTTGCGTCCACCCACCGATAACTTATTTACAATCTGACCATAATTTTTTGATTTAGGATTTACATCAATTGTGACGAGTTTATCCTGCCCATCACCCAGACCTTCAACACCAAGTGTCCAGACATATACAAAATCTTCCTGACCTGTAATTTTCGCCATATAGGGTGATTGACAGGTTTCATCTGCCTGACTCGTGCCTGGTGTGACACTGACAACAAAAAATAATATTAAAGAGAATGAGGTAACGCTAAGAACCTGCCTACCTCGGAGCAGTTTTTTGATACCTGACATGTCGCACCTACCCGTGAGTTTGTATATAACTCCGTTATACTCATGTGTGTCAGATTAATAAATTATTGTAAATCAACAGGTTCAAAGGAGTTCTTGATTAACTCAGACACAGAAAACCATTCCGGTAATGAGCGCCCTTTAATCAACTTTGATTGAATCTGCATACTACTTACATGACACAACAAAAAAAGCTACTTTATTGAAAGTAGAATGAATGTTCATTATTGTCAATTGATAATATTTAAACAGTTTAGTAGGATAAGATACATGCCTTACCTCAGACGTGTAGCACCAACCCCCGAACCTCTTGATTGCAGAATACTTTCTGCTGCACTGGATCTGTTTGTTGAAAATGGATATCACCGTGTATCAGTGCATGAAATCCAGAAACATGCGGATGTCAGTATCGGCTCAATTTATAATCATTTCGGCGGTAAAGAAGGGGTAGCCAAAGCTCTGTACAAACATATTCTGAATGAAGTTGATGAACTGGTGGAAGATGTAAGTCATGAAATAGCCTCGCCTTCCGAACAATGTAAGGAAATCATTCGGCTGCTATTTGAATATACCGAAACGCGTAGTAATATCATGGCCTTCATTTTCCACGCCAAACACACGGAATTTTTACCAAACGAACCAGTGATTTGTAACGCTTCTCCGTTTATTAAAATACGCACGATTATTCAAAGAGCCATCAACAATGGCGAGCTAAATGGGGCTGATCCCTGGGTGGTGTCTTCTACTGTATTTGGTGGTGCAATCAGAATGATCCAGCTTAGACTGGATGGCTTGATAGAAAAGCCACTCCCTGAATACTATGACAGTATTATCGAGTCAGCCTGGAAAGGGATTGCAGGTACTGGTGGGCACGTTGGAATTAATCCCGAGCTACATATTCAACCCACTTTAATGATTTAAAAAAAGCGTAACGAACGTCACGAAACCCCTTCAGTTTTCCGGGCATTTTTAGCCAGCACAGAAACCGAAAGATCACGATTGAATTTTATC
>JALVFC010000561.1 GCA_027030285.1 Thiotrichaceae bacterium
ATGAGCGTGAGCGATATCAAAACATGCAGACATATCACAACCCTATCCCATCCCCGCCCACCTGTCCAGGTGCGCTCCGCCTTATACGATAGAACATAGAGTTAAATATTCGACTTAAAAGTCGAACGCCGGTTTGAGGCCCGTTGGATGGTGGTGGGGCGGACGGCGAAAGCACCCTCAATCTGGCTGCAGCCAGATTGAGGCATATCTCGGGAACAAAATGGGGCACCAAACGATACCTCAATATGAACCTACTCACCCGGAAAAAACAAACAGCTTAAGATGAAAAACCACCAGACAAATCAAAAGTGCGAAAGATTCTTGACACTATCCGTGGTTTCAGTGCCATCCGCCATGTTTGCGTACAACTTTAAGAGACGCAAAAAACAAAAGGTTTGCAGTCAGCGCTGGCAATAGCATATACGTCCACAGTACCCAGAAAATATCAGCAAACCTTTCAAGTTCCATAAGCATCAAACTTTTCGCAACAAAAAAAAGATCGAACAATTTGACCAAGAGGATTGTGGTGGTAATTTTGAAGAACATCATGAAAGCCTGATAAAAATTGATCCTGCCGATATAATCGATAGCGTTACGTTTCATACTTTTCTTATAAACCAAGAGGAAAAATAATAGTAACGTAGCAATCAGTAAAAAGCCTAAAATTGGAGCCAGATAGACATTAAACTCCTTATAAAAATGTAAGTTGTAGTCCAAAATGGTCAGGAAAAGGCTGTTGATTATGCTTGTCAGAATCAGGAATTTCAGAAAATGTAAATAGGATCCGGCAAACATTATTGTTGATACAACAAGCAAAACAAAACAGGGAATGACATAATAAAATGTCATATCTATGTCAAAAAAGAAACTGTATCCTTCAAGTGAAAATAGAGTGCCAAGCAGAACAATATAGATTCTTTCAATATTTTTTATCATTGGCAAACGCCTTCTTTGTTTACTGTACAAATTTTCCGTGTCGTTGTCTTTATCCGACTGCTGAGGTCACTCCTGGTTGTCGTTAAAGTAACATCTCCGGTTTTTGGGTTAAAGTTAAGTCTCGCATTATTTCCTTTTACAGTTAATGAGCCATACTTTGTCAAGGTTTCCTTGAACCCCAGTTTTCCCAAAGTCCCTTTCCTGTCAACTTCCACCTTGGATGTTTTTGTTGAATTTAACACCTGTAAGATATTTGCAAACTCTTTGGATACCCGGCAAGTAACACAACCCCAGGAGATTGTCCCGTAATGCAAACGTATCTCAGATCGACCACCGTTGATTTTATCATCACCAAAGTTTTCATCATTCGCTTCCAGTCTAAATGCCTGCATTCCGGCCATTTTACCTGGTCGGGATAAAATTGAGAACTCGCCTGCCGGTACCGGGCCATGGGACTGGCTTGATGTTAAGCCTGCCTCACCACTGAAGAAATTATTTGAGAATGCATACTGTCCAGTATCGTTGTCACGAATAAAGAAAGCCCCGTTGCCAGGTGTAAATATTGCACTAACTTCAAGACCAAAGGGGTCCACCCCGTTA
>JALVFC010000562.1 GCA_027030285.1 Thiotrichaceae bacterium
TATCCAGAACCGTTCCAAAGCGTCTATCCTGCGCGAAGTTGAGCAGATCAGGGACAAGGTGCCCGGTTTTACTGGCGTGATTTCAGATTTGGGTGGTCCCACTGCCAATATGTATCGTCTTGCCTGCAAAGACCCCAAAATTGAAGCTTCCTGCCGCAAACCCAGCTGTGTGTATCCTGGTATTTGCCAAAATATGAATACTGATCACCAGCACCTGAAGGAATTGTACCGGGAAGCACGCCAATTGCCGGGTGTGAAAAAGGTGCTGATCAGCTCCGGTTTGCGTTATGACCTGGCAGTAGAAGATCCTGAATATGTTAAGGAACTGGTAACACATCATGTTGGTGGCTATCTCAAGATAGCACCGGAGCATACCGAGGAAGGACCGCTATCCAAAATGATGAAGCCAGGTATTGGTACTTATGATCGCTTCAAGGAGCTGTTTGAAAAATACACCAAAGAAGCGGGTAAAGAGCAATACCTGATTCCGTACTTTATTGCCGCACATCCGGGGACAACGGATGAGGATATGTTGAATCTGGCACTCTGGCTTAAAAAACATGATTTTCGTGCTGACCAGGTGCAGGCGTTTTATCCATCACCGATGGCAACGGCAACCACCATGTATCACACAGGCAAGAATCCACTTAAGCGAGTGACTTACAAGAGCAGTGCGGTTGAGACAGTAAAGTCACCGGAACAGCGCAAACTGCACAAGGCTTTGCTACGTTATCACGACCCTTTGAACTGGCCATTGATTCGCAAAACCTTAAAAGCAATGGGGCGTGCAGAGTTGATTGGCGATGGGGTGAATCAGTTAATCCCCGCTTATGACCCGCAAGAGAAAAACAACAAATACCAGGCACATCGCCGCAAAAACTCTGCAAAAGCACATAAACGCCGGGTACATAAGGGCAGGAAAGGCAAGAAAATACGTACCCAGCATACAGGCTTACCGCCTAACTCGTGACAGCAGTCCCGGCTTTGTTATTGCCGATATTGCGTGTCAGGAACATCAGTACGCCCAGAATCACAAGCAATAAGGCAGTACCCGCCAACAATGCAAAATCTTCCAGTTGCAGCAGTGAGTACAGCATGGCGTATAACCCCGAAAGCAGCACAGCGATCAGCAATGCCCGTGGCAGGTTGCGGATAGCAGCCCAGGCATACAGGCTGATCATGCTGACAATGACCCCGGCTGCACTGATATAGGCGGTAACAAAGCGGGTATGCTCTGCCATTGAAAGTAGCGTCAGGTAAAACATCGTCAGGGCAAGACCAATAACGGCGTATTGCACCACATGAAGATGACGTCCAATACCCAGTTCAAAAATCAGAAAGGTGATAAAGGTGAGTGATAGAAACAGCACTCCGTATTTAATAGCGCGCGTAACCTGCGAGTAGAGCGTTACTGACTCAAACAGATTCACCCCTGCGGTAAATTCCTGTAGATCAAAACTGCCCTTCTCCAGTGTCCATAGCTGTGGGTAGTTGCGTGCCAGATGTGGGATAGACCAGTTTGCGGTAAAGCCATCCGCAGTAATCTCCCTGCTATCGGGTAGTACATTGCCCTGAAAGCTGGGGTGTGGCCAGTCAGATGTGATCTGCACATCGGTGGTTTTGCCAAAGGGTCTGAAATAAAAGCCCCTGCTGCCGTTAATATTTATGCTTAATTCAAAGCGAAAGGTATTATCCTCTGTCAACTGAAGCGGGGCATGAAAACCATTGCGCAAGGTATCGACAATACCTGTTCCAGGTTCAAAGTCCACTGTCTCACCCTGCCAGTTCAGCCGAGATACCTTATTGATCGCCTGCGTATCTGAAATGCCCAGAACAAACCAGGCACGATCCCAGTGTATCTCATCAATGTGCTCATCCAGACTGGCAATATCAGGGCGCCTGAAACTGCCATTAATTTTTATATTTGCCTGATAGACCAGTGACTCATACAGGCTGCGCTTGCGTGTTTGCCCTGTAAGTGTATTGGCTATTTGCAGATTTTCAGGTAGTACAATGGCATTATACTGTTTGTAGCTGGTCTGGTTGACGCTATGCTCGGCACCGTTCATATCCGTCACTACTTTAAGTGTCGTCTGCTTGACGCTATAGGGGATAATCAGCGCAGGACCGCTGAGAGTTTGCTGATGTCCCCAGGTGCCAGCGATTTCAGCAATCACATTATCATAGAGCTGGCTGCGTTCTACCACAATCTGATTGACCATATTGAGCGGTATGGTCATTAGCCCCACTAGCGTAGCGATGATAATAAAGCGGAAAAATAATGACTGGCTTAGCGTGCGAAAATCCTGCAAGTAGCTTTTCAGGTAGTGCTGGCTATGCACTAATGGCGAGTCATTGTTCTCATCATCTGGCTGCGGGATATCAGGGGAAGACAATATCCCGGTTTTGCGTGCCAAAAAAATGATTACTAACACAATAACTGCAAGCACTGCGAACAAAAAGAGAATACCAAATAATCCAAAAATAATGCTCATGAACAGACTCCTGTTTGATTGTAATAATCCCGATGAAGTTGTAAGAATAAGTGCTGGATGTTCAGGTTTTATGAAGAGGGAATGGTGCTTATGTGCAGAAATCCAGTAGATTGTGCAGAGCCCCACCTGTCAGTTTCGGATATATTATTTGTACTTCTATATGTATGATAAAGCGCGAATATTGTGGTCAGGGTCTTGATTCTGGAAATCTCAAAGGCGAACACGCTGCATCCTGAAATAAATAATAAGAACAATAATGAATAATCACTTCAAAGTACTACTCCTCAATGAGCAAGTCGCAGCCTTGTACGATGGGGTCAAAGCTTCAGTTATAGCATCTTTGGCTCTGGCAACAGGGGTTTATTTGGGTATTGGTAGAAATCTTGAGGAGGTATCTCACCCGGTTTTGTGGTTATTGATAATCTATGTTATTGCAGCAATTCGCAGTCTGGACGCTTATTTTTACAACAAAACAATGCAGAAAAAGTACCGCTACGCGGTTATGTTTCTAAATCGTTACGCTATTAATTCAACATTGGCGGCACTGGGCTGGAGTTTGATGATCGGCGACTATTTTTCGGCAGCAGATCTGATTCAGCAACATAATCTTGTATTTATAACCCTAGGGGTTTCGGCTTATGCCGCAACAACCTTATCGTATCATTCTGGTGTTATTGTGCTGTATCTGATTATCTTGTTAGCGCCACTCGAGGTGCGCTTATTGCACGATTTTTCTGACCAGAACGCAATGCTTTCTCTGTTGTTACCCCTGTTTTTTATTGCTCAGTTGGTTGGTGTGCGTCGCCTTAACCGACGTTACCTGAGTAGTATTTATACCCGTCTGAAATTAACAGAGAAAGAGAAATCCTATAGGGACCTCGAACATGCTGTGAATGAGCATAATATTATTTACAGAACAGATACAGAAGGTTCTTTGCTTGCTGTAAATGACAAAATGACAGCACTAAGTGGCTATGCTGAGGGTGAATTACTGGGAGTAAACCACCGTAGTTTGGTAGCTCCAGAGCATGATGCCCGCTTTTGGGAAAATATCAGGCGAACCGTGGTAGGTGGCAAGGTTTGGCATGGCAGGGTGAGGCATATAAGCCGCAGCGGCAAGTCATTTTGGCTGGATCAGTCAGTAGTGCCTATCATGAATGAGGGTGGTTGTCCTTACCAGTTTATTACTATAAGCAACAATATTAGCAAGCTAAAACAGCTTGAGCAGCGGCAAAATCAGGAAAAAAAGGCTGCATTGATCAGGGCAAATGCAGCACGGCTGTTACAAAGCCAGAAGAGTTTAAAAGAGCGCGTGTTGCAAGTACTCAAGCTTATGTCAAATGATACGGGGCTGGAACTGAATGGTCGCTTGCAGGTATTTTTGCATACGGGCAGGACAACAAAGTCTGCCTTGCACTTGCTCGTGGATTATATGCCTCCGGACTTTGTATCATCTGATGAGGTGGTTGTGCGTTGTGAGGCTCATTTAAAAGGTGTCTATCCTAGTGTTATTTTGTCGCGCCGGACATTGGTTTCAGATCACTGTTATCAGGATGAGACCTGTCAGCATGCGTTTTCTCACGGGCACTATGTTATTCCTCTGATTCAAAATGACAGGGTGCTGGGTGTATTAATGATGGATACACCGGTGTTTCCATCCAGAGACCCGGCGAGGATGAATACCCTGAAATTTATTGCCAGTTTGCTGGCAATTGCTATTGCCAATGAGCAGGTCAAGCTGAATCTGTATAAAGCTAAAAGAGTTGCGCTGGAAGTCGCGCAAACCAAGTCGGATTTTCTTGCCAATATGAGTCATGAAATTCGTACTCCCATGAATGGTGTTCTGGGTATGCTGGATTTGCTAAAAGATATGTCGCTTGGTGAGCAGGCAGGTGAATATGTGGAAACTGCTCGTAGCTCTGCAGGGATGCTACTCAATGTTATCAACGATATTCTGGATATTTCCAAAATTGAGTCGGGCAAGCTGCATATTGAGCATATCCAGTTCGACCTGAGGAAAGCTCTTGAAGATATCACGGAACTGCTGGCAAAACAGGCACATGATAAAGATCTTGAGTTATTGGCGTTTATTCCTGCTGAAATCCAGACGATGCTCAAGGGGGATATGCTTAGATTACAGCAGGTGATTAATAATCTGCTCAGTAACGCCATCAAGTTCACCCAACAGGGGGAGGTGTCATTGCACGTATCGACAGTGCAGAAAACCGACAAAATAGTTCGTTTGCGCTTTGCTGTTGCCGATACTGGTATTGGCATACCGGCATCACGCCAGGCAGCGTTGTTTCAGGCATTTACCCAGGCAGATACATCGACCAGTCGTGAGTATGGAGGAACTGGGCTGGGGCTGGCTATCTCCAAAAAGCTGGTGCAAATGATGGGTGGCAAGATAGGTTTGCAGAGTGAAGTTGGCAAGGGTTCGACTTTCTGGTTTGAACTGCCGCTTGAGATCTGTGCTGAGGAAGAGATGCACTACCAAAGCCTGGATCAATTACACATACTGGTGATTGATGATAACAAGACAAACTGCATGATTCTCGAGAATTACATTCATAACTGGGGCGGTCGTAGTAGTGTTTGCCATTCTGCAAAAGAAGGTTTGCAACGACTCGTGGCAGCTACTAGTGGGCATAGCTCGCAGTCTCCTTATGATATTTTGTTACTGGATATGCAAATGCCTGACTTAACGGGTGAGGATGTTGCCAGGGAAGTCCGCAAACATGCCGGTTTGCAAGACCTGAAGATTATTTTGCTGAGCTCTGCAATGCTGGATGCGGATATGAAAAAATCTGATATGTATGATCTGATGATAAACAAACCTATTCGTCAGTCACAGCTTTATAATGCAATAGCAACAGTGCACAACCAGTCATTGCTGGATACACAGATGTCTATGCAGTTACCAGCTGAGAAGCGGCAACCAGTACAGCACAATGAAACAGCCGATTTGTCTGGCAAGATACTGTTTGTGGATGATAGTAAGCTCAATCAGTATGTTGGCAAGGAGTATCTGGGGAAGTTGGGGCTGGATTTTGAAATGGCAGTTAACGGGCAGGAAGCACTGGAGCTACGTAAGGAGCATCATTTTGAGCTGATTTTAATGGATTGCCAGATGCCTGTTATGGATGGTTATGAGGCAACTCGCCAGATTCGCCAATATGAAGCTAACAATTCCCTGGATCCCGTGATTATTGTTGCCTTGACAGCCAATGCAATGCAAGGGGATCGTGAGAAATGCCTGCAAACCGGCATGAATGACTATCTGGCAAAGCCCTATACCGTCGAGGAATTGCAACAGACGTTGTCACGCTGGCTGAGTCGGCAGAATTTCCCGCTAGCCAATGCAGCTGGTGACAGTTTTCCTGCTTGTGAGATTACTCACGTTACGTAACTGTTCAGAAAGTGCTATTGTTCCAGCCCCAGAAATGTCTGGCAGGACTGGAATATTCTATATATACCCGTTCCGGGGTAACATCAAAATGTATTTGCATCAGGTTACATAGCGACATGGTGAACTGTGGTGTTTTATGCTCTGGCAAGCCAAGGCTTTTTAGTTGTAAATAGGCAAGCGGCTGGTTATCTCCCGCAAACAGCATGTTTGGGTTATGTTGGTATTTCACCATTACATATTCCTGCGGTTTGTTCAGCATTGCCGCAATACCCTGAGAAACTTCCTTTAGAATATCCTCACCCGCTAACTCCTGATTGGTTTCGATACTAATTAATGGCATAAGCCTCTCCTTAAAGTCCGTTATAATCAATTGCTAAGTGTAACTACTCAGGGCAGTTGTATGTAGTAAGGCGGTGAGTTATTGATTATTAGGGCTTTGGCAGCAGGGATGTATTTACAGTGTCCCTAATAATCAATAATTTACCGGCTGTGTTGTTTATTACGCTGAGTAATTACTGCTAAGTTTACTGAAAAACAGGAAAAAAGTATGGCTTCATTAGAGGAACTTGTCACCTATACCAATCAGCTACTGCAAATTGACAGCTTTAAAGACTATGCTCCTAATGGTTTACAGATTG
>JALVFC010000563.1 GCA_027030285.1 Thiotrichaceae bacterium
TGATGGACGTGATATCGCCGTCACGCTACTACTGGACTTGTCAGCATCACTGGAAGACACCCCTGCCGGAGCGACACAAAGCCTGCTGGAATTGAGCCAGGAAGCCGTATCACTGCTGGCATGGGCGATTGACAAACTGGGGGACAAGTTTGCTATTGGAGGCTTTTTCTCCAATACCCGCCACGATGTTCGCTACCTGCACCTCAAAGGCTATTCCGAACGCTGGGATGACAATGTCAAAGCACGCATTGCAAAAATGGAAGCCGGTTTCTCCACCCGCATGGGAGCCGCCATCCGCCACGCCGGGCACTATCTGGGTAAACAGAAAGCCGATAAAAAACTGTTACTTGTCCTCACCGATGGCGAGCCATCCGATATTGATGTACATGATGATAAACTACTTATCAAGGATGCCCACAAAGCCGTTGGTGAACTGGACAGCAATGGCATCTTTACTCACTGCATCAGCCTTGACCCCAAAGCAGATGAGTATGTGAGTGATATTTTTGGTAATCACTATACCGTCATTGATAACGTTAACCGGTTACCAGAGAAGTTGCCGCAATTGTTCCTTGCATTAACCAAATAACACTGACCGTCCCAAAGCACATGAAAAACACACTCAAAGTAACCATTCCATTTTCATTCAAGGGCATTGTGCATGAACCCTCCATAACGCTCGATCTTGATAAATTTAGTCAGGAAAACAGCAACTTTGATGCCATTCATAGCCTGGTTTCCAGAGAAAACAATATTGATTCCTATTCCTACGAATACGAAGTACTGGAATCCTCCCCCCTTATCTTTAGCGAGCCAACAGGTATTGCCAGAGATTTTTTAAATGACAATGTATTTGATCTGGCGGGCTTTATCGAAAAACAAAAAACCACCGAAATTGACAGTCTCTTGCAAAAAATTGCAGCTGACACAATCGGTGATCACGCCCTGCAAGATAACCCACAACTTAAAGAAGCACTCTGGAAAGCCTATCAGGCGGGGCAGGCGGTGAACCATGCCGGCTAATTATCCGGTTTCTGTCCTTTTATAATTATATTCACGAACGATTTCAACAACCTGTACCTTATAGGATTGATACCAAGTAGAGCGTCCAAGCTCCTGTGCCACTAAATGCTCAGAATCTGCTTTCCATTTTTTTATTTGGTCGAGCTCATGCCAATATGAAATTGCAATTTCTTGCATTCCTTCTGTGACAGATGTGAATTCTTTGCAACCATATTGATTGATTGCCAAATCTCTCATTCTTGCAGCCATTGCTGAATAGCGCTGATCAAGTTTATTGATTTCTGCCCTGAAGATTACCGCATACATTATTGACCACCTTTATTCTTTTTGTTCTCCGTATCGTTCCAGCCAGTGATGTTGCCCAGCTTGCCATAGTCCAGGGTTCATGTTTGTTTGCCCCGGTGTTTGTCAACAAAGATGTCCGCTTTTTCATGCAGCCATTTTCTCAATTTGATCCTGCTGCGTGATCTCTTTAGGAGGATTCAACCAAACGCTATC
>JALVFC010000564.1 GCA_027030285.1 Thiotrichaceae bacterium
GCCCGTGAACATGGTCTGAAAGTGGATCACGAAGGGTTTGAAGCTGCCATGAACGAGCAACGTGAGCGTTCTCGCAGCGCGGGCAAGTTTGCTATTGATTATGGTGACAAGCTGGAGGTTGAAGGCAGTACGGAATTTATTGGCTATGATGAATTGCAGGGCAGGGCGGTACTCAGCGGTTTGTTTGCCGGTGGTAAGCCTGTGGGTAGTTTATCAGCGGGCGAGAAAGGACAGATTGTGCTGGATACTACGCCCTTTTATGCCGAGTCGGGTGGTCAGGTTGGTGATATTGGTTTTATCAGCAGCAATAGTGGTGAATTTCTGGTGACGGACACGCAAAAGCAGGGTGATGTTTTTATTCATCAGGGTGAGGTGACCAAAGGGCTGCTCAAACCTGGCGAGATCGTGTTTGCCAATGTGGATGCTGAACATCGTCAAAAGGTGGTTTTAAATCATTCGGCTACGCATTTAATGCATGCTGCATTGCGCGCCGTGCTGGGCAAGCATGTGGAGCAAAAAGGCTCTCTGGTGAATGCTGAACGCCTGCGTTTTGATTTCTCTCATCCTGAGCCTGTCACGGCTGAGGAAATTGCCAGCGTGGAGAGTATCGTCAATGCTCAGATACGCGAGAATGTTGCTGCCAGGGCGCAGATCATGAGCATGGAAGATGCTATGAATGCGGGTGCCATGGCTTTGTTTGGCGAGAAGTATGGCGATGAGGTGCGAGTCGTTAATATTGGCTTTTCCACGGAGCTGTGCGGTGGTGTGCATGTTGCCAGAGCGGGGGATATTGGGCTGTTCAAGATTGTTTCCGAAAGTGGCGTGGCATCGGGGATACGCCGTATCGAGGCGCTGACGGGTGATGCTGCGCTGGCATGGGTTGAGCAGCAACAGCAGCGCTTAAATACGATAGCCAGCCTGGTTAAGGGGAATCCGGGTAATGTTGATCAAAAGGTTTCGGCATTACTTGAGAAAAATCGTCAACTGGAAAAGGAATTGGAGCAACTGAAGTCATCCATGGCTTCGCAACAGGGTGCTGACCTTTCCGCAGAGGCGGTGGCAGTCAATGGCGTAAAAGTATTGGCAACTCAGCTTGATTCTGCTGATGTCAGGATGATGCGGGATATGGTAGATCAGTTAAAGAACAAGTTAGGTGCTGGAGTTATTGTGTTGGCAACTGTAAATGGTCAGAAGGTGACCCTTATTGCAGGTGTTACCAAAGCTGAAACCAGCAAGGTCAAAGCGGGTGAGTTAATTAATTTTGTTGCAGGACAAGTCGGTGGCAAGGGCGGTGGTCGCCCTGATATGGCACAAGCAGGTGGTAATCAACCTGAAAATCTTGCTGCTGCACTGGCGTCTGTAAAAGATTGGGTTGCAGAAAGGATTTAGAACGTGGCGTTAATCGTACAAAAATATGGCGGTACCTCGGTAGGTTCGCCCGAGCGCATTCATGCTGTAGCAGATCGTGTTAAGCGCTGGAAAGAGCTTGGTAATGATGTCGTGGTGGTGGTTTCTGCCATGTCCGGTGAGACTAACCGTCTGCTGGAGCTGATCAATGCAGTCAACCCAAAGGGGGCTGCGCGCGAGCATGATGTGATTTTATCAACCGGAGAGCAGGTAACGATTGGTCTGTTATCCCTGGCATTGCAGGGTAAAGGCTGTGAAGCGCGCTCTTATACTGGCTCTCAGGTTAAGGTTCTGACGGATAATTGCTATAGCAAAGCACGCATTCTGGAAATTGATGATGCGGCAATGCGCCAGGATCTGGAAGCCGGAAAGGTGATTATTGTGGCGGGTTTCCAGGGTGTCGATGCAGATGGCAATATCACGACATTGGGGCGCGGTGGCTCTGATACTACTGCGGTTGCCCTGGCTGTCGCCCTGAATGCTGATGAATGCCAGATCTATACCGATGTGGATGGCGTTTATACAACAGACCCCAGGGTTGTTCCTGCCGCCAGACATATCCCGAAACTTTCTCTGGAAGAAATGCTGGAGATGGCTAGTCAGGGCTCAAAAGTATTACAAATCCGGGCTGTTGAATTTGCCCATAAATACAATATGCCGATTCGTGTATTGTCCAGTTTTGATGAGTGTGATGAAGGCAAAAGCACGTTGGTCACACGTGAGGAAGATATTATGGAAAAAGTTGTCGTTCGAGGAATTGCTTTTAACCGTGACGAAGCTCAGCTAACGGTCACTGGTGTACCAGATGAACCAGGCATTGCCTTTAAGATACTGGGACCTATTTCAGATGCCAATATCGAAGTGGATATGATCGTACAAAATGTCGGCTCGGATAATACCACGGATTTTACCTTCACTGTGCATAGAAATGAGTACGAACAAGCTAAAGAAATCCTGTGTGCCCTGGCAACAGAAATGGGTGCAAAATCCTGTGGTGGTGACAATAAAATAGCCAAGGTATCAATTGTTGGTGTGGGCATGCGTTCACATGCAGGCGTTGCCAGGGATATGTTTGAGGCGCTCGCCAAAGAGGGTATTAATATCCGGATGATCTCAACTTCAGAAATAAAGGTTTCAGTGGTTATCGACGAAAAATATCTGGAGCTGGCAGTGAGAAGTTTGCACGAAGCTTTTGGGCTGGATGCGGCAGCTCCCGCCTGATTTTCTTTTATCACTTGTGTAACTGGGAACCTGATAACTTCTGGAAATAGTGTTTGGGCTTTCGTAGATATCCAGGACGTGCGGCTTCAGCCGCGCAAGTGCACAGTCTTGGGTAAGAAATCCAGCAACAGAAGCACTCAGGCAGAACAGCAGTAATACACACCGCGACTAAAGTCGCACATCCTGAAGAATCTTGTCAATAATTAACTTCTCATCTGTAAAAAACTACTTTTCTAGCTGCTTTTATCCGGCTACAGCACCTGTTCAGCAGTTTGTTCACCTAACTACGAACCCATAATCCTTAAAAGTTATCTCTGATAGTACTTTATCTTGCTTGTATTTGTATAAAAAATATTCATCGTTAAGTGAGCATTAAGTTTATATATGTGATAGTGACTCCTATATGCATGTCTATTAGCAAATGAGCTCATAATTTCAGCATATTATGTCAATAAATGGGGCAATACCGACAATAACAACGCTGTCGGTATTTGGAAGAACGAATGGATAACATGGAGAGAGCAGGATGTTAATTTTAACACGTAGAGTCGGAGAGGCATTAATGATTGGGGATGATGTCACTCTGACTGTGTTGGGCGTTAAAGGTAATCAGGTGCGAATCGGTATTGAAGCACCGAAAGAAGTGTCTGTCCACAGGGAAGAAATTTATAACAGAATTCAAAACGAGCAGGCTAACACTTCAGAAACTGAAGAAGTTGCAAATTAAGTCTTTACCTTCATCAATTCCGGTTGTATTCTAGCGACCTTAAATTTTCTCGACATCAGTGGGAAAATTTTTTCATAAGTATATTATAGATAATATTGGAGAGGTGGCCGAGAGGCCGAAGGCGCTCCCCTGCTAAGGGAGTATGGGCTTTATCTCCCATCGAGGGTTCGAATCCCTCCCTCTCCGCCACTTATTCACTCCCCGCTTTTATTCCAAGATTGTAACTACTCAGCGTAACCAGCGTGGAGGCGGCAAGTTATTGATGATCCGGGACGCTGTGAATACATCCCTGTAAGCTCTGCGGCAGCTTCCCTGCTGCCGAAGCCCGTATCATCAATAACTTGCCACCTTTACATATCGTTATGCTGAGTAGTTGCCTCAGATTACTGAAATGGCTTGCCGGGTTTCGTATCTCAACCCTGCCTACCTAAGGAATTAAGGGGTTATATAAACAGACTTACATCTGCTTTTTGTGCTGTGGGTAAAAAGCTTGCAGCACCTACCCAGTCATTAATCTCCGGAATAAAATCTTCCTTTTCCATGTTGAACAGATCAACAGTCATCTGACATGCAACCAGTTTTACCTCTGCTTCTATGCACAATTCGCGGAGTTCACCAATACTGGCAACTCCTTTGCTTTCCATTGTTTTTTTCATCAGTGTGGTGGCAACATTTTCAAACCCGGGAATGCCTGCCATGACCAGATTGGGCAGTTTTATTTCTGTTTTACGCAACCACTCAGGTCCCATAGGCATCTTCATTGGCATGGCTGGATTGCCCAGAGGACTGATAGCCAGGTCCAGGTCTTTTTTAAGCAGGCTAAGCCCATAGAAAGTAAAAAAGATCGCCACATCCCAGCCCAATGCAGCTGCTGTTGATGCCAGGATAAAGGGTGGATATGCCATATCCAGTGTTCCCTTGGTGGATATGATGGTCATGGAAGGTGTGTGATTTTGTTCACGCTCTTTCATTTTAGTTTCAAAACGCTCATCAAATCGTTCATCAAAAAGCCGATCCAGTTCAGATGAGCTGATACCGCCAGCTTCATTTGCCGCCGGCGTTTGGGTTAGATGTTCAGCTGTAGCATTCATTGTATTTCTCCTTGTTCGAATTACTCGGGTTTAAGCCTGAAAAAACTATCAGGATTTCTGGATGACAAATGAATATTCACCATTACCCGATTCCGAAGAGATAAGCGTATTGCCTGTTTGATCGCAAAATGACTGAAAATCCTTAACAGAGCCGGGGTCTGTGGCGGTGATACCTAGCAAGTCGCCTGCTTGCATGCTGTTTAATGCTTTTTTGGTTTTTAAAATAGGTAGTGGGCAGTTCATATTGCGCGCATCTAGTGTTTGGTTAACAGTTGTATTCATGTTTGCTTTCTCCAGTTATATGACCGTTCGGTCAAGCATTTAAACAATAGTTTGACAGTCAAGCATAATGATTGAGTATTCAACTTGATTGACTGTCCGGTCAAGTTGAATACTAAAAAAACGAACTCAGAAAACCAGTGTCGTATTATTCAGTTACGCCGCGTAGTTCAGTAGCGATGTGTTATTCAATACGCAATGTCATCATTGCTGATCCCAGACGGTATAGTACTTCCGGGTCGTTTTGAGCCTTAGCAAACAGGATCATTCCTTCCAGGTAAGCCAGCATTGCCTCGGCGGTTAATTCAGTATTTAGTGGTGCAATATCCTTGCGCTCAACAGCTTCTTCCAATGCTTCCTGGAAGCGGTTTTTTGCCTGGGCAAGCACGGCATTCAGCCGTGCACGTAGCACGTCATCTTTGGTGCTAATTTCCAGAACCAGATTACCAAAAAGGCAGCCGGGAATTTTGCCGTGCCTTTCCTTTGCTGATTTTTGCCAGTAGTACGCCGCATCAATCATGTAACTGATGCGCTCCATCGGAGGCAAAGCAGGATCAAATGCTTCAGCAACAAAACCCTCTGCCCACTCGCTAGCAAATTCGTCTATGACCGCGAGAACCAGATCCCGTTTGGACGGGAAAAAGTGATAGAAACTACCTTTCTGGATCAGTGCGGTATCACAGATTTCCTTGATTCCAACATCCGCATAGCTGCGCGAATGAAAGCGTGATTTTGCGGCTTCCAGGATTCTGTCACGAGTGTTCATGGCTATTGTCATGTGATTGAGTTTAGTTGACTGGACGGTCAAGTGTCAAGATGTTCGTCGTAATCTCTTCAACCGTAGGCACGATGAGCAGCATGCAACATAATGATAGCAAGAGTATATGATAACGTCCTTTATCATACGCTATTGTATGCTAGACTATTGGTATGACAAGTCATACGAGGAGTTTAGTGTGAGAATAAATGCTCGATTAGAAGACAACTACGAAGAAAAGTTTCTCTATATACAACAGCTTGAAAATAAAAATCGTACCGAGGTTCTTAAGGAGGCTTTGGATTACTACTTTTCTGCCAAGTTAAGACAAAAAGGGCAAGTTGCCTGGGAGAAAAATCAGAAAATTCTTGAAATGATCGGTGGTATTGCCTTAGGAGATGAGAATTTATCTGAAGTTTACAAAGATTCTATGTATCAGGGATTGAAGGAAAAACATGATAATAACTGATACGGGTTTTTGGCTTGCCTTAATTAATAAACGTGATAAACACCATGTGCAGGCAATTACCTTTATGTCTGGTTGCAGGGAAGATTTAATAACAAGTTGGCCGGTTATTACAGAAACCTGTTATATGCTTGGGCGAGATCTTGGGATAAAAAGTCAAATCACATTTTTACAGCTAATTAAATCAGACCTGGTTTATGTGTCTGATATTTCAAGTGCTTATATTGATAATATTGAAAAGCTGATGATCAAGTACGCAGATTTGCCAATGGATTTAGCTGATGCATCAATGGTTATTTTGGCAGATGAGCTGGGTCATGGTCGTATTTTGTCAACAGATCAACGAGATTTTCAGTGCTATCGTTGGAAAAATCACAAACCCTTTGAAAATCTATTGTTGCCAGATTTATAACTACTTAGCCTGATAAACAGCTGAGGCGTAAGTTATTGATTATTCGGGGTGCTGTAAATTCATCCCTGTAAGCTCTACGGCAGCAACCCTGTTGCTGAAGCTCAAATAATCAATAACAAAACACCTTGCGTATAA
>JALVFC010000565.1 GCA_027030285.1 Thiotrichaceae bacterium
TTGTATCAAGTGGCTCTAAAGATACATAAGTTTTATGCGGAAAAACTTGTTGGCTGAGTGTTGTTTTGCCGGACTGACGAGGCCCGGTTATGACAACAACGGGATAGTATGTTGCCAATTCTTTTACTTGTGGGTGTATCTTTCTTAAAATCCTCATGCATAAATTGTAAATCGGATTTACAATTTATGCATGAGGATTTTCTAAAAATGTCTGGCTGCTGATTTTTTATGCGTAACAGGCTATCTCCAATTCACACAATGGGATCCTATTAGCTCCCTGTTTATGACCCGATTCTGACATTTACCCCAAACTCCCAAAATCCACCCTGCATTTACTTGGTTTCTGCTGAGATAAGGTTACAATGACCGCGTTTTTCATTCTTACAAGTTGCATGTTATGGATCATCAACAACTTCTGGACTACATACCAGATAAAACCTTACTCAAAGACCGGGTTATCCTGGTAACAGGTGCCAGCGATGGCATTGGTCGGGCTATTGCCAAGGCTTATGCGCAGCATGGTGCGACGGTTGTTCTGCTCAGTAAAACGATCAAAAAACTCGAAGCGGTTTATGATGAAATCACTGAGATGGGCGCACCTGAGCCCGCTATTTACCCGCTTCATCTGGAGGGTGCCAGTGTTCACGATTATGAGAAAATGGCTGAAATCATTGCTGAACAGCTCGGTCGTCTGGATGGCATTGCCTTGAATGCTGGCTGGCTTCCTGGTTATACACCGCTTAAATACTATGATGTGGAAATGTGGTCGAAGGCACTGACGACCAATCTGCACGCTAACTTCCTGATTGTCAAAGCGTGCCTGCCACTACTGGAAAAGGCTGATGATGCTGCGGTGATTTTCTCCAGTCATGCTGCATCAGAAGCCTACAATGGTGCCTATGGTGTTGCTAAGGCAGGCTCGGATGCACTGCTGAAGATTATGGCTGATGAATATTCTGACAAGCCTTTTATTCGTGTCAATGGTATTGATACGGGCCCTGTGAGAACGCATTTACGTACTCATCACTTTCCCGGCGAAGACCCTGATACACTGGCAAAACCGGAAGCTTTTACAGGTGCGTACCTGTACTTTATGGGATCTGATGCAGGCACGCAAACCGGGGAAATTATCCGTTTTGAACGCTTGCCTGGAGATGCATGCTGGCTAGGGGCTTGTCCGAGAATATGAGTCGTAGCGAGGGAAAGCTGATTTGAGCTAGATTTTTCATCAATTTGAGGCGAATAGTTGTTCTATTTAACGAAAATTGAGGGAAAATCTAGCCAAATTCAGCTTTTCCGCAGTAGGCTCACTATTCTCGGACAAGCTCCTAGGTGAAAAAGACTCATAAACCATCGTTATCACTTGAATCCAAAGCCATGAAACGAGATGCCCTGTATCAGAAACCTCGCAAGCAAGTGGTTGATTTTTGTTTTGATGAGGCAGTCGTCGATGTTTTCCCTGACATGATACGGCGCTCTGTGCCCGGCTATGAAACCTTGATCAGCCTGCTGGGT
>JALVFC010000566.1 GCA_027030285.1 Thiotrichaceae bacterium
CCAGACCACAGCCAACCAGAAGAAAATCACCTGACCGACTGACAGAGGAAGAACAGCTGACGATAAACTTCGTACTAAACCAGTCCCCTGCAAGTACCCGCCAAAAAGGTCGTAACCAGTATTCTGGTTGGATATATCTAGGACGGTTTTATAACAATAAATGGCTTGCCAACACCCTTGAGGTAACAAAGACACTGCCTGGAGTGGGCAGAAACTATCAGGTAATACAGACATTGAATATGCGCTTGCAACCACCCGCAAGAGGCGTACAGCCTCAGTTAGTAAAAAACCTGAAGGCAGGAGATCGTGTCAGGATTCTAAAAATACGTCGCTCAGGCTCAAAAGGACACTACTGGGCAGAAGTTGAACTGGATCAGTGAGGTCAGGCAGGTTGGTGCTGGTTGTATTGATCATTGCTTCCGTGCCTGTGGATACATGGATTCTGGCCTGCGCCAGAATGACGTGGATTCAAGGTCAGGCTTCGATTAATTAATACTGCAAGATCACACAAATGTGCCCTGTCAATCACGAGTCTCTTGTCTTGCAGGCTAAAAACTGTATATGCTTCCGGCATGTTGAGTTTTCTTCTAAAACGCATTGTCAGCGCGATTCCTACTCTTTTTATTATTGTTACGCTGGCTTTTTTTATGATTCGTCTGGCTCCGGGTGGGCCGTTTGATGCGGAGCGTGCAGTGCCTGCGGAAATCGCGGCAAATCTGGATGCGGTTTATCATCTGGATGAGTCGTTGCCGAGGCAGTATGTTGCTTATTTGTCTGGCTTGCTGCATGGGGATTTTGGGCCTTCCTTCAAGTATCAGGATCATACTGTGAGTGAGTTGATCGCTGAGGGTTTTCCGGTGTCTTTGCAACTGGGACTGGGGGCGATTGTGCTGGCGCTGCTGGTGGGGGTTACGCTGGGGATGATTGCGGCAGTGTACCAGAATCAGTGGGTTGATTATGCGGTGATGTTTGTCTCCATGACGGGGATTACGATTCCCAATTTTGTGATGGCACCGCTGTTGGCGCTGGTGTTTGGCGTGTTGCTGGGCTGGTTGCCAGTTGCGGGCTGGGGGCAGTGGTCGCATTGGGTGTTGCCGGTGATTGCTTTGGCTTTGCCGCAGATTGCTGCGGTGGCGCGCATGACGCGCGGGAGTCTGATTGAGATTTTAAATGCGCCTTATATCCGCACGGCGAAGGCGAAGGGTTTGCCGCTGGGTTTGATACTGCGGCGGCATGCCTCGCGTGCCACTTTGTTGCCCCTGCTGTCCTGGCTGGGACCTGCGATTGCGGCGATTGTGACGGGGTCGGTGGTGATTGAGCAGATTTTTTCCCTGCCGGGGATTGGGCGTTATTTTGTGAATGGGGCGCTCAATCGGGACTATACGCTGGTGATGGGTGTCGTGGTGTTTTATGCGGTACTGATCGTGCTGATGAATGTGCTGGTGGATATTCTGTATCGCTGGCTTGATCCGAGGATTGAGCTGAATGACTAGTCCGATTGTGAATGCAGCACGCCCGATGAGTCCGTTTAGAAAGTCGCTCTACCGTTTGTATCGCAATAAGGGAGCGATGTTTAGTGTAGGCTTGTTGGTGCTGATTATTTTGCTGTGCCTGCTGGGGCCTGAGTTGCTGCCCTGGTCGTTTGATGAGGTGGACTGGGAGAATATGGGTAGTGCGCCAGACTGGTCGGCAAAGCATTTTCTGGGTACGGATGCCAATGGGCGCGATATGCTGGCGCGGATTCTGCAAGGTGGGCGTATTTCGCTGATGGTAGGTTTGCTGGCGACGGCTGTGAGTTTGTTGATTGGTGTGACTTATGGGGCGATTGCCGGTTTTGTGGGTGGCAAGGTGGATCATTTGATGATGCGTCTGGTAGATATTTTGTATGCCTTGCCGTTTATGTTTTTTGTGATTTTGCTGACGGTTTATTTTGGGCGTAGCTTGTGGTTGATTTTTGTGGCGATTGGCGCGGTAGAGTGGCTGACCATGGCGCGTATTGTGCGCGGACAAACCTTGTCGATAAAAAAACGTACCTTTATTGAGGCGGCACGGTTGAGTGGTGCGAGTACCGGGGCGCTGATTTTTCGTCATATTATTCCCAATACGCTGGGGCCGGTGATTGTATATGCCACGTTGATGGTGCCACAGGTGATTCTGTTTGAGTCTTTTTTGAGTTTTCTGGGACTGGGGGTGCAGGAGCCGATGACGTCCTGGGGGGTATTGATTGCGGAGGGTGCGACTGAGATGGAGTCGGCACCGTGGATGATTATTTATCCTGCACTGTTTTTGTCATGCACGTTGTTTGCCTTGAATTTCATTGGTGACGGCTTGCGTGATGCCTTTGACCCCAAGGATCGGTAAGCATGAATTTTCTGGATGTGCGCCATCTTTCGGTTTCTTTCACCCAGGAGCAGGGCAGTGTCCAGGCGGTCAGGGATGTCAGCTTTTCCATCGATGAAGGGGAAACGCTGGCGGTGGTGGGGGAATCGGGGGCTGGCAAGAGTCAGGTGTTTCATGCCTTGCTGGGCTTGCAGGCAAAAAATGCCAGGGTTGCAGGCAGTGCGAAGCTGGCAGGACAGGAGTTAATTGGTTTGCCAGCGACGCAGTTAAATCAGTATCGTGGTAATGCCTTGCGTATTATTTTTCAGGATCCGATGACGGCTTTGAATCCCTATTTGAAAATAGGTGTGCAACTCACCGAAATACTGCAAGTGCATCAGGGGGCTTCGTATCAACAGGCAAGGACGCAGGCATTACAGGCATTACAGGAAGTCAAGCTGCCGAATCCAGAATGGAATTTTCAGCAGTATCCGCACGAGCTTTCCGGCGGTATGCGGCAGCGCGTCATGATAGCGATGGCGATACTGGGTCATCCACGCTTGATTATTGCGGATGAGCCGACCACCGCACTGGATGTGACGGTGCAGTCCGACATTATCAGCTTGCTGAAAAAAATCCATCAGCAACATGGCACGTCGATGGTACTGATTACGCATGATATCCCGCTGGTTGCCGGGCTGTGTGAGCGGATTATGATGATGTATGCCGGGAAAATTGTGGAAACAGGTACGCTACAGGAAATCCACCAACAGGCACGGCACCCCTATACCCGCGCTTTATTGCAGGCGACACCTGCCAATCAGCGCAATTCCGGCAAGTTGGTGAGTATTGCCGGACAGCCACCAGACCCGCGCCAGCTACCCACAGGTTGTGCCTTTGCACCACGTTGTGAGAAAGCACGCAGGCAGTGCCAGACTGCGCAGCCTGAACTGACGGCTGTGTCGGATACGCAGCAGGTCGCCTGTTTTTTTGCGGAGGAGAACTAGTGGATTTGTTGCAGGTTGAGCAGTTAGGTGTGACGTTTAATCACTCCTTTAAGGCGCTGAACCAGGTTTCCTTCAACTTGCGACAGGGTGAAGTGCTGGGTATTGTCGGTGAATCCGGCTCGGGTAAGTCTACTCTGGCAAGAGTCATTATGCGCTTGCAGATGCCTAGTGAAGGCGATGTAAAATGGCGCTCTGATTCGCTATTTGCCATGGACAACAAACAGCAACAGGCGTATCGCAAACAGGTACAGATGATCTTTCAGGATCCGCTGGATGCCCTGAACCCGCGTATGACAGTGGCACAAATTATTGCCGAACCCCTGCGTTATCTGATGCCACAGCTTAGTCGCAAGCAAGTGCGCCAAAAGGTCGCACAGGTGCTGACACCAATGGGATTGTCAGAAAGCCAGCTTGGTCGCTATCCACATGAATTTTCTGGTGGGCAGTGTCAGCGCATTGGTATTGCACGTGCCATGATCGTCGAGCCGGAACTACTGGTATGTGACGAGCCAGTGAGTGCGCTGGATGTTTCCATACAAGCGCAGATTATTAACCTGCTACTGGAACTTAAACAGCAGAAAGGCTTGTCCATGCTGTTTATTTCACATGATTTGAGTATTGTGCGGCATTTGTGCGATCGTGTGCTGGTGCTATACAAAGGGGAAATCGTGGAGCTTGCAGAAACCGAAAGCCTGTATCAATCCCCGCAAAGTGATTACACCAGGCGTTTGCTGGCGTCTATTCCATTGCATAACCCGCTTGAGGAACGTGCGCGGATTGAAGCCTGGGGTGTTTGATGGGAGGTGCAGTTTACAACAAGCCGGCCTTGTCTCAACCTATTTCACCAATTCGTTGAGTTCAAAGATGGGCAAGAGGATTGCCAGAACAATCAGCAGGACAATAATGCCCATAATGATAATGAGGACGGGTTCAAAAATACTCAGCAGGGAGGTTAGTGTGGTATCAGTTTCACGTTCTTGCTGAATGGCTGCACGTTCCAGCATGGCATCCAGCTTACCGCTGGTTTCACCGCTGGCGATCAGGTAGACGGTCATTGGCGGGAAGTAGCCGGATTGCTCCAGTGCCTTGTGGATAGGGGTGCCTTCGCGTACTTTGACTGCGGCTGCTTCGACAGCCTGTTTCATGGGGGTGTTTTGCATGACCTGGGCGGAAATGCTTAAGGCATCGAGTATCGGTACACCACTTGATGAGAGGATGCTGAGTGTGCGGGCAAAACGTGCTGTATTCATGCCTCTGACGAGTTTTCCCAACAGTGGAATTTTTAATAAAAAGTGGTCATAACGGTAGCGCCATTCGGGATTTCGCAATAGCCGTTTGAAAAGGAAAAAGGCAATAGCGAGAAATATCACCACGTAGATGCCATAGCCAGTAATAAAGTCACTCAGTGCCAGGATTGCTTTGGTTAAAAATGGCAGTTCCTGATCCATATCCTGGAATACGGCGACCACTTTGGGCACTACGTAGCCCAGCAGTCCTGAGACTATTGCAATTGCCATAAAGACCAGCACTGCGGGATAAAACATGGCGGTAGTAATTTTTTGCTGCATTTCCTGGCGGCTTTCGGTGTAGTCTGCCAGGCGATCCAGTACCGCATCCAGGTGTCCGGATTTCTCGCCTGCGTCTATGGTCGCCTGATAAAGGTGTGGAAATGCATTGGGAAAGGCTTTTAGCGCACTGGCTAATGAATGTCCTTCGATGACCCGGGAGCGCACAGCAGACATAATACGTTGTACATTCTTTTTTTCTGTTTGGCGGGCTGTCGTGCTGAGTGCTTCTTCCAGCGGGGAGCCTGCTTCCAGCAGCGTGGCAAACTGGCGTGTGACCAGTGCCAGGTCAGCAGGTTTCATTTTGCCTCGGCGTGTTCTGCCGCTCTCTCCCGCTTTGCTGGTTTCCTTGACCTCCTGCACATCCAGGGGGGTGTTGCCGCCATCGCGCAATAACTGTCTGACCTGGCGTGCTGTATCAGCTTCCAGAATGCCAGTTTCTTCTACCCCCTTGGGATTCAGTGCTGTGTATTCAAAGGCGGGCATAATCAGGCATCTTCACGGGTAACACGTAGCACTTCTTCCAGAGTGGTTTTGCCTTCCATGATCAGGCGCACGCCATCACGACGAATGCTGGGAGACTGGGTACGGGCGTATTGCTCCAGTTCCTGCTCGCTATTGCCATCATGGATCATATTGCGTAGCCGGTCATCAATAGTCACCAGTTCATAAATACCGCTACGTCCTGAATAACCGGACTGATTGCAGTGCGTACAACCCTGTGGATGAAACAGGGTGGGTGCATTGGCGGGGTCAATCTTTAGTAACTGGCACTCTGTCTCGTCAGCGACGTAGGGCTGTTTGCAATGTTTGCATAATAGTCGCACTAGCCGTTGCGCCACCACGCCAATCAAGCTTGAGGACAGCAAGTAAGGCTCTACTCCCATATCACGCAAACGGGTGACGACACCGACTGCGGTATTGGTGTGCAGGGTAGAAAAAACCAGATGCCCGGTTAAGCTCGCCTGTACAGCAATTTCAGCGGTTTCAAGGTCACGAATCTCACCGATCATGACGACATCAGGATCCTGTCTCAAGATAGCTCTTAAGCCTCTGGCAAAACTCATGTCTACCTTGTTGTTGACCTGAGTCTGTCCAATACCTTCGATATAGTATTCAATCGGATCTTCTATGGTCAGTATATTGCGACTGGTCTGATTAAGGTCGGTAAGTGCTGCATAAAGAGTGGTGGTTTTACCTGAGCCGGTTGGACCTGTAACCAGCACAATGCCATGCGGCTTGTAGATAAGTTGTTTTAAGGCTTGCTGGGTATAATCAGCCATTCCCAGATGTGTGAGGTTGAGACGTCCCGCCTGCTTGTCCAGCAAACGCATAACAATACGCTCGTTATGCCCGGAGGGCAGGGTTGATACCCGCACATCGACGGGGCGACCTGCCACACGCAGGGAAATGCGACCATCCTGAGGAATGCGTCGCTCGGCAATGTCCAGTTTTGCCATTACCTTGATACGTGAAATGATCAGAGGTGCCAGTGCTTTTGGTGGCTGGAGTACCTCGCGCAATACACCATCTA
>JALVFC010000567.1 GCA_027030285.1 Thiotrichaceae bacterium
CAAGCAATCTGCGGCCCAAACGGCACGATGACGCCACACGATGACCGGACGGTTGTCAAAGATGCGTTGGGCGTGTAAAGTGTGATTAGACGGGCTGTTGGCGCAGTTGGTAGCGCGCCTCCATGGCATGGAGGAGGTCACCGGTTCGAACCCGGTACAGTCCACATGTGCTTGAAGCACGTACGATTTAATGGTAGGATAGGGCAGTGTCGTCCTGTGTCGGCACGCACATATTAATTTCGGAGAGGTGGCTGAGTGGTTGAAAGCCCGTGCTGCGAGCGTGCGTAGCAGTGCGCTGCTAAGGTTTCCTTAGCAGGTCAGTCATAGGTTCCGATACTTAACAATGCATTATAAAACTGGAGAGGTGGCTGAGTGGTTGAAAGCGGCACCCTGCTAAGGTGTTAGTCTGCGATAAGCGGGCTCGAGGGTTCGAATCCCTCTCTCTCCGCTAGCACTACCCAAAAACACCCCATTCACGGGGTGTTTTTGGGTAGTGCCTGTTTGTGAGGTGGGATTCGAAGGGAGGGCGTACACGCATCCACCGGCATGTAAACACAGGTCCCTAACCCAGGGAGGGTGCTTCCCAACCTCTGCGCTGGTGGTTGTTGGATAATAAACAGAGAGTGGAAATACAGAGGTAGGAACCATGTAGAATTTGTGATATCCTATCTAATATAGGATGTTTTGCATGAGAGCAGTATTAAATAATTCCAGAACTTAACTTTAGAAACAAGAAAAGTATGGAAGGTAAATTATACGATGTGTCACTAAATGTAGCGGAAGCACAGGAGGAGAGGGTGCTGGAGCTTGCTGCATACACACATCTAAGTGAGGATAGCAAACTTTTAAAAGTCTTAAGTTCTTTAGATAAGGACAAAGTAGATGAACAAATTTTTGATATTTCTGAGGATATTCACATACTCTTTTCCAAAAAATTATCTTCCTCATGGTACGGCCCCAGAGATGTTTCCACAAAAATCTTCCACGCCCTTAACAGTGAAGTATTTATTAGAAATATACATACGTTGGAGGACTTTCGCAAGTACGCTGACGCCATAATGGAGGTCATTGATTCATGTTTACAGAAAGATAACGACGATACTGTTGTTGGCGGACACGAACACATTGCACGAAACCTCGATAAAATTGTCGCTGATATGGTGCGGCTTGTACGTGATGACTTTGATCGTGATTTGGATGCTCTGGTGCAGATAGCACACAGTGATCTGTCCCCAGATCAAAAAATACATATATTTAGAGTGCTTCAGGGTATTGATGGACTTATAAAAACAAGTGATGACCTGGAGCGATTTAGCCAATTTATAAGTAAATTGGCACATCATAATATTGATGCAAAGGAAATTCTCTTTAATCCAACAGCCGAAAATGGGGGATATTTTGCAAGAACGTTATTCGGATGGTCATATGAAGAAAAAGGAGATATCTCTCATGCTGCAAAAGAGGAAATTGAACGCTATGCAATGTGGCGGTCTATTATTACAGACAGTGAACAGCTTGACAAAGCTCTTTCTGTGATGGAGCTGGAATTAATTTATGGCCCCAATAAGAATTGTTTTGTAAATAATATAAATTTGCATATTAAGCTTACAGATAAAAAGGAGCAGTTTATCGATTTCCTTTATAGGTTTGCAGCTAAGGATATACTCCCAGGATTTGTCATGGATAATACAGCGCTTCTGCGGAACTATGATCTTTCCAAGGAGGGTTTAGACGTATTGCCGCCTGGGGATGTGCGAAAAAAATGGCTTAAGTACTGCGCAAATGCGCTGTCGGCAAATTTGCAAGGCATCGATAAATTTTCCAGATTCTTTAATGAGGGACTGAGTGCAAATGTGATTACAATTAATGAAAAGAGGATTGACATTACCAATATAAAGGGGCTCTCAGCGCGAGAACTTGAGGAATGGCAGGATGCGGTCGATGAAGATTTTAATAAGGCAGAAGAGATTATACAGCCTGATGCGCAACTTCAAACATACGCACGAGACCTTCTGCGCACGCTAGTTGAAGGATTGTTCGAGTCAATTGGTGGTTTTTACGGAAACAAAGGGATTGATGGCTTAAAAAAGTTGCACAATGCAATAAAAGGATCAGCTGATATCTTTGCTGTTGTTGATCAAGCAGAGCAGAAGAAGCTTACATATGATGGACTTACCAGGCTTGTGCCATTGCTTGGTGATGCTGATGTAAGCACCCTTTTTCCACAAACGCTTAAAAAGGCAAAAGAGATGTTGCCTAAGAAGATTGCTTTTGATGAAGATGCGGCAGATTATTTTATCGAGAACCTTCCCAAATACTATACAGGGCCCTGGGTTTCTGCGTGTGTGCATAGTGCAATTAATCATTACTCCGTTGCCGCAAAACTTGTGCACAGTTTTTCTTATGAAGATCCGGTCTGGAAGGATGAGCCATGGGCACAAGATGTGGTAGCAGAAGCAGAGAAAGTCATTAAAGAGTGGGTGGAGACCTCTTACGAAGAAGACGTCTCAGATGGTAAAGGTGAGGGGTTTTCACATGAGGACAAGTTCAGGAACCATCCGCTCCGCAAGATTCAATCAAGTCTTGGTCTCGGGCGCGTGATAGCAGGTAAAAGCTTGCCAGAGGATGTCGGGTTATCACTCTCAAAAGAATCCATCGAGGCAGTTCGTGAAATCAATGAGATATTGAAGAGTGAGCACCAAGCATTTTTAGAGGAATTTAACGCAAGCGCTAACGTGTCGGAAGAGGATAAAATGGCACTAATGAATCATCGTGAAAGCAAGGTGAAGATGAATAATCTTCTGCCAAATGTGCAAAATTTTATTGGGCGCTACCTTGCGCAGATGGCAGAGGGAGATCTTCAAAGGGTGGACTATGTTATTGATAAATATAAGGATACTATCAAAGATATTGTGCGAGAGGGATACAGATTATATCTTGAGGTCTATAATATTGACATACCGCTTTACGACAAGCTCTACAGGGAGTTTGATAGTTGGCGTGAGAATGGTCGGTACCCAATGGAGGTGTACCTTGGGCGTGATGGTATCTATGCTTATATTGGTAGGCGAGCACAGGACGCAGCACGTCGTGCCAAAACTGGAAAAGAGGGGCGGGAATCCTTGCGTGCACATGGTGAGATTATTGAAATCAATCCCAAGTACATTGTGTATCCTCGGTATTTTAGAGATTTTATTAAATATGAGGTTAAGCGAGCGTTCTTGGAACAAGAGCGTATTACGCCTGATATGGACCCATTGTTCTATGATACAGGATATACGGGAACAATCCCTGAACAAATCATGCGCGTTATGGACTTTGATGATGAAGATATTGAGGAGCGTATTCGTCTTCTGTCCGCCAATCGGGCTAATCGCAGAATTAGAGGTGTTTCTGAAAATGCCAGGGATGATATCGTTGAGTATATTGAGGGTAATGCTAAGTTGGAAGAGAGCGCGAGTGGCTTGTTGTTAGATCGAGAAACCGGAAAGATCCGTCATATAGCAAAGCCAACAACGCCAAGGGAGCAGTTTAATTTTGCAATGATTAAGCAGGCAATTGCACGTCATTATATGGTGCAAGAAAAAATTCACTTTACAGTCCCTGATAATAATGCGTACTATGATGCAGAGAATTATCGCATGCGCATTCGTCAGAAATATGCAAAAGAAATTCCTTCTAGTTTTATCAAAAGTCCGCAGGAATATATCGAGAAACACAGGACCAATCATGATGGCGATAAGCAACCCAATGGAGAATATGTGACCCTCACCTTAAATAATGGCGTGGAGATTGTTGCTCGGTGTATAGAATCAAAGCCATCAATCATGGTTCGGCAGGAGTATGCAGAGATAAGAGCAGCTCAAAAAGCGGGATTGCCAGTGCCAGATCCCGTTGGCTTCCTTTCCGGCAAAGGAGATGTTCAAGAAGATTATCTTCTTATTAAAAAAGTTGATGGATGTCCAGGTAGAGATTTTGAGAAACTTCTTCGCAAAAAACAACAGCTTTCAGATGAGAAAATTTTTGAAATTATGACAGATGTGCGCATCAAGCTGGAGGACTTATCTATAGCGTTTTACAATCAGCTTAATGTGAATAGAGTGTGGCGTATAGAAGATGTTGTCATTCAGTTTAATGAAGATGCTGAGATGGTTGAAAAGATTATTCCAGTGAGGTGGGCACATCTTGAGAAACGCGGCCAAAGCAATCTATAGAATTTCTGCACAGTGACTCTATGCTCCTTCTGAATTTCCGGATAATGACTATACAAGAAGAAACTTTGCCTTTCGGTGGTGAAGTGGGGTATAATGAAAAAAGTAATGTTCTAGTGCACGTCCTATGATTTCTATTTTCAACCACTTGTCGCAGAAGGACAAGCGCCTGGCGATTGAGGACCTTATCCATGACTCCACACCGCGGCCGTCGTTCTTTGCAATGGTCATTTTGTCAGTGTTGATGGCAACGTTTGGGCTACTGATTGACAACGCGTCAGTGATTATCGGTTCCATGCTAATCGCGCCAATTCTGTCACCGATTTTGTCACTGTCCATGGGGATTGTGATGAGTGACAGCATGCTGGTAGCGCGCAGTGGTTGGACGCTCATCAAATCGCTTGCCGTGGGCGTGACGCTGGCAACAGTGGCAACACTCTTTGTCTCGGCCGAGAGCCGGACTGTTGGGGCGGAGATTTTATCACGCACGCAACCGTCGCTGGTGTTTTTTTCCATTGCCTTTGTGTCGGGGTTTGCGGCGGCGCTGGCGCGCGTCAATCCGGACCTTTCGGAGACACTCCCGGGTATTGCAATTAGCGTGGCACTCATCCCACCGTTGGCGGTGGTAGGCATCGGCATTGCGCTGTTGAATTGGCCGATGATCAGTGGCGCGGCAATGCTCATGGCGGTAAACGTTGTGGGGATTGTATTTGCAAGCATGTTGGTGTTCTCTATGATGAATCTCTATGTTAATCGGGATGTGGCGGTGCGTGCTGCGCAGGCGGAAGACCGTGCGTTGGAAAAGGAAAAAGCGCGCGCGGAACGGGAAAAGGCTAAAGCAGAAAGCGCGACAGCAAAAGGTGCGTAGGAAACGGATAACATGACACATATGATGAATTTGCGCTATTTGAACACGATTTTCTTTTTTGGTGTGCTGGCTGCTGTGACGTGGGGTGCGTATTTGTTGTTTGCACCGTTTGCAAATGCACTGTTTATGGCGGCAATCCTGGCGATTCTGTTTTATCCACTGTACAGAAAGATGGTGCAATGGTGTGGCAACCGTGCGCAACTTGCGGCGTCCGCGATGGTACTTGTGGTGGCGCTGACAATCATTCTGCCGGTGGCAAGTGTGAGTGTGCTGGTCATTTCACAGGTGGCAGGTGTTGTGCAAACGATGACAACCGATGCTCAGACTGTCGCCGGGGTGCAAGATGCGGCCAATAGGGTTGCTCGTTTTGTCCCGGGAGCTGGCGAAACATTTGTGTTCTCGCAAGAGTCGCTTGCCAAATTGGCGCAGCAGGCCGGTGGGTTCTTTGTTGCCGCGGCACAAAAAACCTATGCCAGCCTCGTGGGGAGTGTGCTTGGTATTTTTGTGTTGTTCTTTACACTTTTTTACTTCTTTGTTGATGGTGAGCGCTTGATGCGTACGCTGATGTTTCTCTCGCCACTCTCCGACCACCATGAGCGACTGCTCTTTGAGAGTTTTAGTGCGATGAGTCGCGCGACCATCAAGGGCACGCTCATTATCGGCATCATACAAGGCTCGCTTGGTGCGTTGGCACTGCTCATTGCCGGTGTGCCACATGTGCTTATCTGGTGGGTGGTGATGATTTTCTTCGCCATTATTCCACTATTTGGTGCCGGTGTTGTGGGATTTCCCTTTGCGCTCTACTACTTCATTATTGACGATGTCACAGCAGGAACAATTATCCTGATCAGTTTTGTTATCATCTCTTTCTTGGACAACTATCTGCGGCCACTCATTGTGGGACGAGACATGCAGATGCATACACTGTTGGTATTCTTTGCGACGCTGGGCGGCATCATGACGTTTGGATTGCTTGGGTTCATCGTGGGGCCGATTATCATGGCGCTGTTTGTCACGCTGTGGCAGATTTACGCACTGGAGTTCAAGAAGCAACTGGAGGAGTACAACAGTGCGCATGATGGTGTGTAGGGGAGCGGTATTTGTGGAGTTTGTAGGTGACTCGGTGATACACGCCGAGTTTTTCTCTGCTATACTGTAGGTATGGATATGGCGTGGTATCACAATCTGCCGCAGGTGATTGACCCCGTTGCTGTGCAACTGGGGAATTTTGCAGTGCGGTGGTATGGGCTGATGTGGCTTGCGGGGTTTTTTGTGGTGTGGGCACTTCT
>JALVFC010000568.1 GCA_027030285.1 Thiotrichaceae bacterium
AATGCCTCTTTGGTGGATACTTTACCGGTGGCTAAAGGGCGATCTTTGGTGCGCGCTACCTTGCCGTCAAAATCCCGATCAGCATAATCATTGATGACGCAGCCAGCGGAGCGCATGAGTATTACACCTGATACAAAAATCAGCAGAACCTTAAAATCAGGAAATCCCTGTGCAGCAATCCATAATGCCCAAAGGGTTGGCCACAGTAGTAGATAAATCCCAATAGGCCTGTCCAGGCGCATAAGCTGTGCGTAGAGCTTTAGTTTCTCAAGCATGGTTATGCTTTGATTTTCAGGCGTTCAACGGGCTGGTCGCCGAGCAGATGGGAGTCGATGATTTCATCAATATCGTCTTTATCCACCCAAGTGTACCAGGTCGCTTCGGGGTAAACGACGACTACCGGGCCATGCTCGCAGCGGTTTAAGCAGCCCGCTGTATTAATTCGCACCTTGCCAGAGCGTACCAGCCCTTCCTCTTTGCAGCGCTTTTTGGCATAGTCGCGCATGGCTTTGGAATGATACTGCTCGCAACATTGCGAACCATCTTCGCGCTGGTTGGTGCAAAAAAAGACGTGGTATTTATAATACGATTTTTTTTCGGACACGTTGGCAGGACTCTTTAAATAATAAGGAACAAGGATTATGACTGACCCCATCAGAATTGACAATATCAGTGCTTTTTTTGAGCTCAGCCAATATGAATATCGGGTGTTTGATATGAGTCGCACGGTGCGCCCGCTTGCAAACGATACCTTCAAGCAGATAGAAAACCAGCAAGCACTCTACCCTACTCCCTTTCAGCAATACGCTTGGCTGGGGATTATTTTCTGGCATCCCGAGACGATTGACGAGCCTGCTATCTGGTTTCTGAAGTTTCCTATTGATGAAATGGGCTTTTTAAAACTGGAAGCCCGAGACAGTTTTATTCAGGAAATGCTGGAACAGGTGGGGGAAAAAATCAAGGCTGAAGCTGACGACAAGACACCTGAAGCTGCGAGCAAAGCAGAAACAAAGCATGAAAGCCAGTTTGCCTTTAAGCCTTCGCAGGACAAAATGGCGATCTTCAATGCGCTGGCTACACGGGAACTGGGCAGCTCCCCGTCAAAGTTCTACCAGCACGCGCATGAGTACCTGAGCGGCAAGCTGGGCTATGATCAATGGTCTTTTCTTGGCTTTCAGGGTCTGGCAGATGTGGTCGCCAACCTGGATAAAGATGACAATGAAAAGAACGCTGCCAGTGCAATCCCTCAAATGCCTGAACAGCCTCTTATGTTGTTTAGCCAATTGCTGGAACATGTACAGCCAGAGGCTGCTCTGACTCAGGCATTACTGAAACGCCTGGTTGAAGAGCTTGCAGAGCCAGCACCTACTGTGCCGCTGCTAACTGCCCTGGCGCGTGGATTATCCAATAGTGATGAACGCGACAACTGTACCCGGCTTTTGCTAGATAGCTCCCTGGGTACTGATATAGAAATACTGGCGTTGATTGCCAGCCGCTCCTGGCAGAGCTTGCAGGATAACTCCCTGTTAATGAAATTTCTGGAGGCTCTGGCGCAGCAGCCACAGCAAAGCTTTGATGTAATTTTAATGGAATTACTACCGATACCTGATATGCGAAACAGTATTTTGGAGGGTATGAGAAACCCGCAGCGTTCAGAGGCATTATCCAGACGTATTGGTGGCTTTATGAGGCGCTTTCAGGATGCACAGGAGCACTAACAATCTGACGGCCTAAAGAGACTGTGCAAGTATTCATTCGCAGGGTGCGTCGGCAGCACCCTGCAATTGCAGCACTAGAAGAAGCACTAGAAGAGTAGATGTAACCTCTGTGGCGCGACTGAAGTCGCGCATCCTTTCGTGTTCCTTTATAGAATCACGTCAGCAGCTAAAACTTGTCCTAAAACTTGTCCTAAAACTTGTCCTAAACCTTGTCCACATTGGTTTCCAGCATTGGCTCCAGCTGTTTTGCGTTTTCAATCCACCCGCTGATTTCTTCACGCGTGGGTACGTGCGTGGTTTTGCCGACATGACGATGAATCACCTCGATACTTTCTGCCAGTTTATCCAGTTTCGAACGCACCAGTGATTGCACGGTTGCGACTCCAGATAATTCCAGTAACTCACCATCGACTGCATCGACACCTTTTACTCTCAGTAAATCGGCGACACTTGCCCATGAGCGTACTACCCAGCTTTCTTTACCCAGGCTTTTTGCCAGTAATGAGATTTTTTCCTTGTTGGATGCCTTGTTGAGCAAGTCAGTGGTGGTTTTTACACCCAGTTTGCGCAGACGCTTAGTATCTTCTTTTGAGATGGCTTCAATCACATCAACCGGGTATTCTGCCTGGTCTGTATCTATCAGTTTATCCATGATGCCAGCTGCGGCAGCTCCTATTCCTGCGCCAGTAAGTACTGATGCAGCACTGTTCTGGGATGTACCCTCGTTGGCCTCTCTTCTGGCAATATCCAGCTGTGCTTCTGCTTCAGCCAGATTGTTTGTGGTTTCGGTAAGATGGATGTGAGCTTCATCAAGCTGAGCCTGTAACTCATTGATTTTTTCTTCATATTCTTGCAACTGCCTTTTTGCCAGTTCTCCTCCAGCTTCCAGCTCCGCGATACGCTGTGCAAACACCTGCTG
Organism: Thiotrichaceae bacterium; assembly: GCA_027030285.1. Taxonomy (GTDB): domain Bacteria; phylum Pseudomonadota; class Gammaproteobacteria; order Thiotrichales; family Thiotrichaceae; genus HyVt-477. Next base: position 2,638 of record JALVFC010000568.1, read on the forward strand.
CTCTTCTTCTACCTTTGCATTTAAAGAAGTGTTCTCTTCTTCCAGAATCTGAGCTTTGCGGGTGAGTTCTTCTTCCTGCTTTCTGGAGCTGTCTACTTTGAATTTCATGCCTTTTTGCAATGCTGCCAGCTCGTTTTCCAGTGATTGCTTTTCTCTGATAAAGCGCTCTTCCATTTCCTCTCTTTCTTCAGCGATATCAGTGAGGTTTTTGACTTCTCCTGCATAGTAATCACGCTCATTTTCAGCACGCGCCAGTTGCGTTTGCCATTTCTCTTCGAGTCGTTTTATTTTGCGTTTGCCGCCACTGAGCAGCCATCCCGCAATCCCTGATACCAGGGCTGTTAAAAGCAGACATATCCATATTTGTGACAGTAAGTAACTCATTGTTTCAATCTCTCTACTGTTAATTCAATGCGACGGTTCCTTGCACGTCCTCTTGATGTTTTATTACTCGCCACCGGCTTGCTTGAACCATGACCTATTGCAACAAGATTTTTTTCAGCTATTCCTTTTTTTATCAGATAGTTTGCTACCGCCCGAGCGCGCTTTTTACTGAGTTGCCTATTATTACTGTTGCGACCTGTTGAATCAGTATGACCGTGTATTTTGATTCTCATACCGGGGCACTGTTTGGCAACACGCGCCAGTTTATTCAGTGTTTTATAGCTGGATTTCTTGATAACCGCGCTGCCAGAATTAAAATGAATCTTGCTACGTCTAAGTATCTTGTTGAGCTTTCGCTGACAGCTCTTGCTGCTTAATGCAGCTACAGGTTTAGCTGAACCAGAGGAGTCTGCCGCTGTAAGATCCAGATTTAAGGTATAACCGCTGGGTGTTTGTGATTTCAGTTGTTTGCTAATCTCTGCAAGCATCATTTTAGAGGGACTCATTCCCTTGATATCAATCTGCTGGTCAACAAGCATTGCTCTGCCAGATTGCAAACCACTCATTTTGTCCAGCATCAGCAATGCTGCATCGGGCATACCTTTTGCAACCGGAATATCTAGTTCCAGAATTCTGTCAGTTACATTTTCTTTCCCATAACGGGTGGTTGCTGCCTGATGCAACGTGTTATGAGATTTACTATCCAGAATTCCATCGAGAGTTACCTTGCCATTATCAGCAAGTGATATTCCAAGTGAGTATTTTTTGGCAGGTGTCGTAGCCACTGCTGAGTCATCACCGGCGATTTTCAGATTGTTGCTGATAAAGTTATAGCCGTTTACCTGAACCGCTTGTTCTGCAAGTTGCTTTGTCGCCGCGTTGTCAACTGTGCCAGTTAAATTGATATCTCTGCCATCAACAGCAACTTCAACCCCGGTAATACCCTTCTCGGTCAACGCTGCTTTTGCTCTGCTGGCTATATCTTCCTGGATAGCGGGGACATGTGTTTTATACACACAAAAATAGGCGATGGCAGCTATAGCGAGTAGTGCCAATAACAGAATAAATAAGTTCCTCATAGGATAAATCCTGATTCTATTAGGAGCTAGCATTCAGGTAATTAACAGGTATGGGGGGGCACCTGAATGTTAACCAGTTAGTCCTGGGATTGACGCAGCCTGTTAATAATACTGGCTGAAAATCACCCAAAAAATCCATTTGCTAACTAGCATAGTACAATTAAATTATTTTTTCACGCATTTTCAGCTACTAGAGCGATATATCACAGAAATCACATTAATTATGCTTATTCATTATTCAGGCACAAGAGGAAAAAATTGTCCTACCGGAATGAACTTATCTTTATTCGCCAAGCTGTTCGGGTGAAATGGCAGGGTTTAGTACACTATCTGCCCAATCGGGATCAACCTGCTTTCCATTTGCATCAAACAGGGGAAAATCTGAATCATTCCAGCCCTTTACTCCTGTTTTCATGGATTTGACCTGCTGGTATCCCATTTCCTGCATGGTTTTGGCTGCTAATACGCTACGGTTACCAGACCGGCAGATGACAATGACTGGACGTGTACGGGCAGTTACAAGCTCGGGGATGGTTTCTGCATAGCCCCAGTCACAGCAGGCTTCCAGAATACCTCTTGGCGCCAGGATGGATGATTTTATATGCAGTGCATCAAATTCATCCTGTTCCCGGATATCAAGCAGTAAAACGGATTCATCAGATTCAGTGAGCTCTTCAACATCCCAGGGGAAAAGCTCTTCAATTTCAGGTAGTGTATCTGCAATCAGGTCTTTGAATGTTTTGGACATATAGGCTGTTTGTTGAGAGTTATTGGGAATTTAATACGTGTTATCTATTTCTTGATGAGGCTTTTAAGCCATGTTCAACCGCCATGACCGCAGCAGTAATGCGTGAGTTTATTTTCAGCTTTCTGAGTATGGCTTTGACGTGTAATTTGACGGTGCCGTCCGAAATACCCAGGTTGCGGGCAATCACCTTGTTTGTCTGCCCTTCGGCGAGTAAACCTAATATCTCATATTCACGTGGTGTGAGTTCAGAGAAGGGGTCATCTTCTTCGATGGACTCTAGCGTATCGCCTTGCACAACTTTTGCCAGCACGTGGGACAGGTCGCCTGCAACAATGGTCTTGCCTGATATAATATCGCGAAGTGCGGCGACCAGATCATCGGGCTCCATATCTTTAAGCAAATAACCCTGGGCTCCGTTTCTGAGGGACTCAATCAGGTCTCTTTCTACTGCGCTGGTGGTCAGCATAACAACACGCTGTTTGGGGTGCTGCTTCTTGATTTGTTTAAGTACGGCATGACCATCCATTTCTGGCATGCGCATATCCAGCAGGACAATATCCGGGCTCAGCTCTTTAACTAACGGAAGCCCTTCTTCGCCACTCCCCACTGCTGCCACCACATCAATGCCACGTCGCTTTAGCAGATCTTCTAGACCTGCACGAAAAAGAGTGTGATCATCAATTAACAGGATTCGGGCATTCATAAAACTACCATTGGTTATTTTTCTGGAGGGGCTGTGAAACTCAGTTGCACAAGTGTACCCTCTCCTTCTTCACTTTCAAACTGTATCTCGCCATTAATTCGACTTGCACGTTCCTGCATGATTGTTAAGCCAATATGCTCACCTGTATGCTCATTTTCAACAACCGATGAGTCATCAATACCTACGCCATCATCTTCGACAAGAATCCGGCAATCCCCTTCATCAGAACTATACATAAGAATCCGTACTGTTTCAGCTTTGCTATGTTTGCGAACATTTGCCAGTGCCTCCTGGACAATACGCACAGCTTCGATTTCTATGTCTCTTGCTATATCACCCATGTGCCAGTTCTGATAGAAAAAGACATCCAGTCCGGTGTCCACCTGAAAACGCTTTGCCAATCGTTCAATGGAGCGTACCAGACCTTTGCCATCAATGGGTGCGCGGAAATCTGTAATGAGGCTGCGCAACTCGGTATTGGCATCATCAATAATGGCTTCCAGTCCTTCCAGTTCACCCCAGATCACCTCTTCATCCGCTGTATTCAGGGAATCATCAAGCAGGCGCACTTTATAACGCATGCTGGCGAGTGTTTGAGCTAGTGAGTCATGCAACTCATGCGCCATTCTCGTGCGTTCCTCCATAATGGAGAGCAAACGGGATTCATCATCGGTATTCGCTTTTTCAATCGCCATACCAAGGTGTTGACCTAGGCTTAGTAAAAGTTCATGTTCATCATCTATTTTTGGGTGATCTTCCTTGCTTACAGAGATATTGTAGACACCCAGCATTTTTTCACGGTATTGAATCGGAATCACTATTTCTTCGGTTTCTGGATCAGGCTTACCAACTGTCACACAAGTATCAATTGAACCATTTTTGTCGAGTAGTTTGACTGTGACCGATTTTGCATTCACAACATCTTTCAGGGTATGCATGAAACGATCCAGTAACCCCTGTAAGCTATGCGATCTGTTGATACAGGAAGCAACATCATACAATACGCTTAGATAATGCTGTTTTTGCTGAATATATTGCTCCTGCTCAAGCAGACGACGCTCCAGTTTTCCGGCAATCTGCTGATAATCTATTGAGATGCTATTGAGGTGATTACGTAAATGGTATGATGGGCAGAAGGTATTTCTTACCGGCATTCTGTGTGATAAATGCCCGCTGCGCAAAGATTCTACCCAGTAAGTAAGGTCACTACCAAAGCGGGAGAACTCACGCCAGACCCAGTATATCAATATCAGACTTCCCAGACCTGAGACAACCCATAGTGCTGTCATAACCGCTGGCACCCAGTCAGGTTTGTCAACACGAGCTTCTACCCAGAAATAGGTTGCTCCGATAATGATGAAAAGTGAGAACAGAAACAGCATAACCACTTTGATCTGCCAGGGAAAAAGAATAGCCGGAACAGATTTGAGTGAACCTTGTTTATTGTTATCCGACAGCGATGCCGATTGAACAGGTGAAACCTCTTCATGGGTATACGCTTTAACAAGGGGAATGCTTTGTTCTGAGGACATGTGTTAACTGCCTGGTGCTTTATAATTTGGGTCGTTGGGATTGATGAAAATAAATTCCATCTTTCCATCAATTTCTACAAAATCAAGCGTCATACCATCAACCAGTGGTTCGCTTGCTTCATCAACGATAATATTAACACCGTCGATCTCTACTTTGGTATCACTCGCATCAATATTGTCATCAAAGCCCATCAGATAATGAAAAGCCCCGCTGGATTGTACTTTTATGGCAATTCTAAGTGGCAGATCAGGTGTATTGGTTTCTGCTCGTGATTTGGCAATTTGCTCTTTTGCAGTGTCAGTCACTGTAAGTTTCATAGTTATTCCTGTTGCTGTTTTATCTTGTGAATAAAGTCGATAAAGCGTTTTGTCCAGTGATATTTGCTGGTGTCACGCATATGTGAATATGAGGCTAGAAGATTTTTATACAACCAGCCATCATGTTGACCGTCTATCCCCGTGCCGCGCTCTACACCATAGACAAAAGTACCTTTCTGGGTCAATTTACCTTCTGCGTCCTGTAGCTTTGAATAATGGAATTCATGCGCCGAGATAGATGCTGATGGCTGGTTTCGGCTGTCAGCAGGCCAGGGCATCTCAGCACGTTCATACAAGCGTACATAGCCACGTCCCTGAGGCCGCTGATTCATCACGGCTTTGGCTGGTATCACACCAACCATTGGCCAGGTCTCGCCCTGCCAGTTGATCGATTCGGATAAATACATCAAACCGCCACACTCGGCATAGACTGGCATACCGTTTTCAATGGCATTATGAATAGCGTTGCGTAACCCTGTATTCTCGCTTAGTTGCTGCATCTGTGTTTCGGGGAAACCACCACCGATAAATAAGGCATCAATTTCGGGCAATGTCTGGTCTTGCAGCGTATCTATTGATATCAGAGTGGCTCCATGGGATCGCAACGAGTCAAGATCATCTGCATAGTAAAACCCAAAGGCGGCATCTCGGCAAATGCCTATTTTAACAGGTTGTGCTGCTGTAATTTTGGTTTTCTTATTCTTATTTATCTGATTTTCTGAGTGATACTCTGCAATTGGTGATCCCTGTTTTGCTATTTCCAGTAGCTTGTGCAAATCGACCTGTTGCTGAACTCTATCGGCAATCAGCGAAATACGTGTAAGTGCTTTATCTGCTTCGTTGTATGGCATTAGCCCCAAATGCCTTTCTGCCAGCAACATGTCTGAAGAGCGATGTACTGCACCTAAAACAGTCAGGTCAGTATAATGTTCTGCTATTTGTACAAGTTTGTTTTCGTGTCTGGAACCACCGACCTTATTAAAGATGACACCAGCAATATTGACGCCTGCATCGAATGCCTGATAACCCAGCAATAACGGGGCAATACCTCTGGTCATACCTTCCACATCCAGCACCAGAATAACTGGTGCACCAGTCAGCTTCGCCATCGCAGCATTACTGGTACTGCCATCAAGTTCAAGACCGTCATACAAGCCTTTATTGCCTTCAATGAGCACGATGTCCCGGTCGCTACTATTGCGATCGAGCAGTTGCAGAATCTCATCATGTGACATGGTATTAAAGTCGAGGTTATAGCAGGCATTTTGACTAGCAGCTGCCAGCCACAAAGGGTCGATATAATCCGGGCCTTTTTTTAGTGGTTGTACACGTTTTCCAAGTCTGGTTAGTGCTGCACAAAGACCCAACGATAATGTTGTTTTACCGGAAGATTTGTGTGCTGCCGAAATGTAGATTCGAGGTATAACCATAGAATAAATGCAGCTACTCAATAAAACGAAAAAGCCGGCAACAGCCGGCTTTAATAATACCTGTCAAGCGTAACTATTTTGCATGTGGGTCAACCACGCTGTCAGCTAGCGATGCTGGCATAAACCGTAAAACTTTAACGGCGACTGTAACCATAGCCAGAAAAAGCGCTACCCCGAATAATCCCAAAAGCAGCTCCCACATACTTGGTGAGTACGAGTTCACAACACCATCAAAATAGCTGCTGCTGACCTCAGAGTTAGGGAATAGGACAAGCGGATAAGCCTGACCGCCGATAACAATAACGTATAACAAAGCAAAGCCACCAAGTGCAGTTAGAACAGCAGCTGCCATAAGAGCTGTGCGGTTATTCTTCAGAAAACGGCAGAAGATCAAACCAACAGGTAACAGCGTACCTACCAGAATGTAACCAATCCAGAACAGGTTTGAATAAAAATTGCCACCACCCAGGATAAAGCCTTCAACGCCGTGATGCTCTGTGGCATACAGGTTTGTCAGGTGGCGAGTAACTTCTAACAACAGCACTCCAAGGATAAAAACAGCCAGTAAATATCTAAGTCTGTTTAGTACGGTATCCCCTACTTCACGCTGAGTCCACTTATATGCTGCCATTAATACAATAATGAATATGGCAAGACCTAATGAGAAGGACAACACAATGAATTCAGGAGCTAAAATAGCGGCATCAAAAGCCTGTCTTGCAACAAGAAACCCAAAAATCGAACCTGTACCAGTGGTCAGAATCAAACGCCAGGTAAAAGCACTAACACCTATAGGCTTGTAGAGTTTTTTGGCAATTTTTGAACGTGACATCATTGCCCACAGATATAAACCAACCAAAGCCAGAAAACCTGAGTACAGAATCATGTTCCAGGCAAAGATAGATTTGAAGTTTAAATGACCTTTTGCCATTTCAATGACGTGATCAGAACGCCCTAGGTCAAGCACCAGAATAGCCAGACCACCAACAAGCAGGGCTATCGCAATTAGCCCTGATAATCGCCCCAATGGTTGATATATCTTTTTGCCGAATACAGTACCAATAGAACCGACATTTAAAGCACCGGATGCGGCAACAATCAAAAAGATAGCAAAGATATGTGGCAAGCCCCATACAATCTGGTTATTCATGCCGGAGATATAGTGTCCATGATGCTCCATGGTAAAAAAAGCAACGATACCGCCTAACAGGAACAGACCAAAAAAGCCTAACAATCCATAATAGCCGATGCCATTATTTTCAACTTCGCTATAGATAACTTGTTTATTACTCATACTCAGATACCTTGATAACGTACACCAGTGTTTAAACCCAGATCAGCTCGTATCTGCTTGCCACCTTTGGCTTTCAGAGCCTGGCTAATCTCACTGTTTTCGTCGTTTAAATCACCAAATATAATGGCACCATTAGATGCTTCTACACATGCCGGGAGTTGTCCCTTATCAATCCGGTGTACGCACATGGTGCAGGACTCAACAGTGCCCTTACCCCTGGGTGAATGCGGCTTCTGATCGAATAATGCTTCATGTACCAGGCTACGCGCCTTATATGGACATGCCATCATGCAGTAACGACAGCCAATACAGATATGCTTATTCACCAGTACGACGCCATCTTTACGTCTGAACGATGCACCAGTTGGGCAAACGTCTGCACAAGGCGCAGTTTCACAGTGTTGACACATCACTGGCAGATCAAATTCATGACCAGTTAGCTTTTCTTTAACATGTACGGTGCGAACCCACTGTGCCTTTTGTTTGTCATTGGACTCTTCTTCATGCCCCCAGCCATGCTCCTGCTGACAGGCATCGACAACTGTCTGCCCGCCGTTAGGTAGGCGGTCAATGTCAATCAGCATACCCCAGCGATTTTTATTACTAATTTCATCACCGGGAGCTTTTGCACCAGCTTGTCTTAGTAGCAACCCGGGTGCAATAGTAATTGCCGTTGCAGTACCCGCAACACCCATCAAGAACTTGCGGCGGTATGCATCAATGTTATTAGTGTTATTCATGATCAGCACCTCCATTCAAGGCAGCATGTGTGCTATCTGAGGGAGCGGCACCTTCTGGATTATCAGAGTGACACTCAAAACAATCTAATGTAACCCCTACATAAGCATGACAGGTAGCACAGAAATGCTCGGGATTTAAATGGTGATCTGCTGTGAGATAATTGACAGGCTTGCCACTGGCATCACTAGCTGGTACATGGCAATTTATACAGCCCTTAAAACTGTGTTTTGAGGAACGGACGCCCTCATACATAGTTTCGTCACGCTCATGTAAAATAAATTCCATGTGATTCCTGCGCATCACATCCGTTGGTTCAACACAGTGTTCCGCCTTTGCTTTAGCGGTTTCAACACGCGGCTCAGGAGCTGTGTCTCCACAGCCTGTAAGCAGCGCCGTCAAACCGATTATTGCAGCCAGGGCAAGAACGTTGTGGACTTTGCCAAACATAGCAACTCCTATTTTAAATCCTTTGATCAACCAGTTAAGGCTTAACCACCGAGACCCATTTCGATATAACCCGTTGGACAAACGTCGGCACAGATATGACAACCCACACACCTGTCATATGCTGTTGCAACATAACGCCCTGTAGAAGCCTGCGCTGGTGGAACTTTATAAACTGCATCTTGAGGACAGTAAATAACACAGTTATCACACTCAAAACACATACCACAGCTCATGCACCGATCGGCTTCAGCTTTAGCCAAATCATCTGATAAACCAGCCATGCGCTCATGGAAGTGCCCCAATACTTCATCTGCACTTGGTACATCTTCAGTTCGTTTAATGCGATCAGCCTTTTCGAAGTGTCCCAGGAACAAATCTGTTGATGAAACGATTTCATGTTCAGAGCGATCATCAAAGTTATGTACTGCATAGTCCAGTGAGTCTGTGCCGCGCAAGTCATCAGTCTTGGCTTCATCATAAGGTTTAGGATTACGACCAATCATTTCGAGGTTTTCCAGCAGATCAAAGTGATGCTTATCTACCTTAGGGCGTTTACTAAACTTATGGCTGGTAAAATATTCGTTAATAGTCTCGGCAGCAATTGAAGCCTGACCTATTGCAGTAGTCAAAAGGTGTGGGCGAATAATATCACCCGCAGCGAAATGCTTCTCTTTTCCGGGAACTTGATAGAATTGGTCTGCATCAATGGCGTTACGCTCATTTCCTAAATCCTCAAGACCATCGAGATCACCAAACTGCCCAATAGCAGAAACGATAAGATCAGCCTCAATGACAGTCTCTTTGCCACCCTCTTTAGGTTTAGGCATATTGCCTTCCATGACAGCTTCAACAACTTTCAGACCGGTTGCACGACCATTCTCGTCAACAACAATCTCAGTTGGCATAACCTCAGTAAGGATGGTCACCCCCTCTTTCAAGGCATCTTGAACCTCATGCTCAGCAGCTGTCATTTGATCAAGCGGGAACAGTGAAGTCAAAGTAACTTCAGTGGGTAATTTGTTTTCTGGATTTGTCTCGTGTGTAGCTTTACCCGTAGCTGTATCTTCAGGATTCTCGCTATAACCTTCAATTGTACCAATGCGACGGGAGACTGACACAACGTCGATAGATGTATCACCACCACCTACACAAACTACTTTAGGAGCAGTATATTTCATGTCTCCTCGGTTGAAGGCCTCAAGAAACTCAACCGCAGTCACTGCATTAGGTACATCATTCCAGTTATCAACAAACAGTCCACGCCCTTTTTTACATCCTAGCGCCCATAGAATTGCGTCATACTCATTCTCTAGCTCTTCGACACTGACATCTTTACCAACTCGGGTATTCAAACGAACCTCAACACTATCCATGTTGGTAATACGTTCGATTTCAGAGTCCATCTTGTCACGTGGCACACGATACCCAGGAATACCATAACGAGCCATACCCCCCAGCTGAGGATGATCATCAAAAATAGTTGAAGCATGCCCCATCTTACGTAACTGGTAAGCAGCAGTTAAACCCGCAACACCACCCCCGATAATGGCAACCTTCTTACCAGATAGCGGTGCTGAGTCATCAAAAGAAAGCCCAAGCTCAATACCACTGTCGCCAATGTACTGTTCCACAGCGTTGATGCCAACAAAATCATCAACATCATTACGATTACAACTATCCTGACAAGGTGCTGGGCAAACACGCCCCATCATAGAAGGGAAAGGATTCGCTTCAGTAGAACGACGGAAGGCATATTCCTGCATCTGCTTTAATGCGATGGCTTCTTTTTCCTCTTTACTCAGGTCACCAGCAGGAGCTTCAAACCCTATTGGCTTTTCAATGCCACGGACGATTTGCAACCAGCCACGAATGTCTTCACCCGCAGGGCAACCGCCCTGACAAGGAGGTGTTTTCTGGATATAAGTAGGACACTTGTATGATGTATCTTCACGGAAGATTTTTTCAGCCATGCTGTCCCAAGTATGATCGCCGTCTTCAAAGCGGCGGAAAGTATACTCCATTGTCTTGTCGTCTGGTGATGTTGCCATGTTATTTCTCCTGTGGGTCCTTCGCTATGCGAATGTTTTACACAAAATTCTCTAAATTAAATACTTTATCGAAACTTTACTTCAAGCCAAACCGCTATCTCGCTACATTTGACTAGTCTTCTTCATCCTCATCAACTTGTCCTGTGAGGATAAGTGCATTACTTACTAACTGATGGACGCTCACAATCTGATCCATGGTAAACCCGTAGTAAGGAATGACTTTTGTGAACTGAGATTTACATATGGCACAGATTGCAGCCATATGTGTCACGCCCTTTTGATCTGTGACATGCTTAAGAGCCTCCATACGGGGTTGCGCACCTTTCACCCGAACTTCCATAAGGTCATCAGTCAGGATGCCACCGCCACCTCCACAGCAAAAGGTTGCATCCTTGATGGTATCAGCGGGCATATCGACATAGTTGTTACAGACAGCCTTGATCACATTCCTGGGTATATCAAATTGACCACCCTCAACACCACCCATGCCACTACCTCTGGCAATATTACAGGAGTCGTGGAATGTTAAAGTCATATCATCATTGCGCGACTTATCAATATTCAGCTTTCCAGCTTGTATTGCAGGCCAGGTAATCTCAAGAACATGCTGTGGAACAGGGTATTTTGGGTCAAGAAAATCAAAAGGCCCAGCTAACGTATTAAGGAAGCTATAAGCGACACGCCAGGCATGACCACACTCCCCAAAGACAATTCGCTTAACGCCCAAGTCTAGTGCAGCCTTTCGAATACGCTGTGAAATGCGGCGCATGTTCTCGTAGCTACCAATGAACATTCCAAAGTTAGCACCTTCAGATGCATACGAACTTAGTGTCCAGTCAAGCCCTAGTTCATGAAAAACCTTAGCGTACCCCATAAGCCCATCCACATGAGGTTCAGCAAAGAAGTCAGCAGAAGGTGTGATAAGTAAAATTTCAGCACCTTTTTTATCCAGAGGCAACTTTACCTGTACACCAGTATCATATTCGATATCTTCTTCAAGACCTTCCAGCGTGTCTGCCAATGCAGGCTCTGGCAAACCAAGATTATTACCAATCTTGTAAACCTTGCCCATGATTTCAGTACAGTATTTCTGTCCACGCCCTACATGATTCAAGATCTCTCTGGCAGCCATGGAAATCTCTGCTGTATCAATACCATAAGGACAAAATACAGAGCAGCGTCTACACTGTGAACACTGGTGGTAATAGTTATACCAGTCATCAATGACTTCTTCAGTAAGGTCGGTTGCTCCGACTAGCTTAGGAAAATATTTACCGGAAAAAGTAAAATATCGGCGATATACCTTACGTAGCAAATCCTGTCTTGCAACCGGCATATTTTTAGGGTCAGCAGTACCTAAAAAGTAATGACACTTATCTGTACAGGCACCACATTTTACACAAATATCCAAGAACAATTGCAAAGAGCGGTAACGATGACGCAAGTCATCCATTTTTTCCAATGCAGCTTCTTTCCAGTTGGGAATCAGTGACCAATTGCCCTCTTCGTCTTTTTCAATATCCGAGGGGAAATGCATTTCTTCCTGAAACTTTGGAGCAGAAATCCAAGGCCCCGATCCTTTCATGGTATCTTCCGTTACCGGAGGGACATCAGTAATCCCATCTTCACCAGTAATTTTTGGTACTTCGTAATCAGCCACTAGTTGAACCTCTTAATATGTCAACGTTTCAACAAGATTTTTAATCTATTTCTTTAATTCGCTAAGGTAATCCACACCCTGCTTATCGAGTTCTGCAGCCCAGTCAGCGACGTGGCGCTTTTCACGTGCATCATCCACCTGATTCCTTGTAGGACTAAAGAACACACCTGGGGCATGCATCAACTTACTAATCGGAAAGACCAGCAATAGCAGCGCAACAGATGTTAGGTGAACAAGCAAAACAGGATCTGCAGGAAGTGTCCAGTTTTCTATATTGAATGTGCGTAAACTGATGAAGAATGACTTTACAGTTACGATATCCGTATGCGACACAAACTTCATCATAAGCCCACTGATACCTATAAGAATAAGTAGTAGCAGCATTAGGAAATCTGAAGGAGCGGAGATATACCTAACACGATCAATGATAAAGCGTCGAGCCAATAGTAACGCCAGACCTAGCACCATGATGAAACCTGCATATTTTCCAAAAGGCTGTAAAAACAGAACAATACTGTTTATCGTTTCGGTAAAATAACGGGTATGCCTAAGCAGCACTAACGCCAGTGCATAGTGGAACATGATCGCAAATATCCACAATAGTTTGTCAGAACGAAACAGGCTGTGAAAAAACGCAACCTCTCTAAACATACGCAACACTACTCCGCCTTTAGTACGTGGGGCTGGCATGGTTGGTATTTTCAGAGGGGCGGGGGTTTTCCAGTAGATGCGAACTTTATAGATAATCCCGGCTACTATAGTTAAAGTAGCCAGCCAAAAAAGCACACCGTATATTAAACCTAATGCGTTCACTTATAAAACTCCTGAATCTTACGATTATTAGCCTTTACCAAATGATCAACCACAGCGGTTGCAGTGTTGACGGATGGTAAAAACTGATGCAACGTACTTCTTGTGAAGCCAACTCTTATATTGGCTTTACAAGAAGCCCGGCTTTTGAGGTTGCCGGACTCCTTCCGCATATAACCATAGATAACTACTTAAAATAGTTACCTATCTGGTAAATTATACGCAGCCAGTTGGCTTGGGCAGACCTGCATATTTACATGCTTGCTTACCAGGACCATAAGGGAACAGACTGTACAGATACTTACTGTTACCTTTATCTTTACCCAGACGCTTACCAACAGCTTTAGTCAGAACACGTACCGCTGGAGCGATCTGATATTCTTCATAATACTCACGCAGAAAGTTAATGATATCCCAGTGCTCCTGAGTTAACTCAACATCTTCTTCCTTAGCCATTGCTTCAGCAATTTCTGGAGTCCATGCACTTAAATCTTCCAGGTAGCCTTCTTCGTCAGTTGCTACTTCTACACCATTTACTACTAGAGCCATTATTACTCTCCTATTTACAAATACTGGTTTACAAATACGGGTTAAATTAAACCCAACTCTGGGTCTTGTCGTTTTCTGCTGTGAGGTCTACAAAACCCGCATAGTCAACAACTTTAATACCGTCAATTATACGATCTTCACTCATACCTCGAGCAGCCAGATCACCACCTAAAACATAGACTGACTTGTCAGCCATTGCTGCTTTTAGATCACTCGAGAACACTGTTCCATCGACAGCGCCTACAGCTGCATCTTCAATCATCAGAATGGAGTCACCTGCAACAGCATGATCCAGACAAGATTTAAATGCATTTCTCTCGAAGGGTGATTTGTTTACAATATGTAGCATTGCCATGTTAATTCCCTCCGTTAGAAACTGTAATGAACATCTTGGTCAGCCAGAATATCGGCCATTTCTGCACGAGACACAATGCGGATGGATGGCTTTTCAGCCCAGTCATCATCTTCGTCTTCCCACACAATAGGCATAAGATCATCTTCTGTCAGACCACGTTCTTCAAGTGACTCTTTTTCAACATACAGTTTGTTAATTTCATAATCACCCAAAGCGTTATAAGTTGCTGAAAAGTTTTTCATACCGATACCATCGGTATTTTGTCCTTTTGCAATCTGATAAACACCATCATCAATAAATGCCAGACTGACATCCTGCTCAAATGCAGCTGCAATCAGAACGACTTCAAGAGATTCAAGTGCGTATACTGTGCCGTAAGGAGCTTTACGATTCACATACATGAATTTTTTTGTAGCCATGCTATCTCTCCTTAATCACCAAACACAATTGTACGATCAGATTGAATACTACCTTCAATCAATTGCCCAAGACCTGAAATGCGGAAGCCTTCAATAATATTATCGGCATCCAGACCTTGTCTTTTTGCCTCATCAGGATCCATCAGCCCGCGGCGCTGTGCTGCAGCGATACAAATAACAAGATCAAGATCATGCTCTTTCGCCAGATCACTCCACTCCTGCTGAAGCAGACGGTCATCTTTGGGCGGTACTGCCAGACGAGTCCCATTGTTCACACCATCGTGGTAGAAGAAGACACGAAAAATTTCGTGCCCCTTCTCCAACGCAGCGCGGACAAATTGCAGGGCAGAGTCAGATGACTGGTGCTGATAGGGCCCCTCATTTACCATTACTGTGTATTTCATTTCGATTCCCTAAAGTATCAAAGATTGATTAAAAGCGGATATGTGTAGACGAATTCAGATTCGCACGCGCACCACGCCAGTTATCAATATGATACTTAGTGAATGGCAGGCCAGTCACCTCAAAGAAACGAGGCCACCCAATACGCTCTACCCATTCGTTAATACGCTCCCAGTCACGCGCACCTTCTTTGTAGCACTGAAGAATCTTCTTGACTACTGCGGTGGCCTCAGGCCAGCGAGGTGGGTTATTTGGAATACCTGCGGCTACTAGACGCTGGAACGTAGGCTTGCCACGTGCGTTAGAGTGGTTACCACCAATCCAGATTGCCAGCTGGGTATGTTCATGGTCATTAATCTGCATAGGAGGACAAGGGGGATAGCATGCACCACAACAGATACACTTCTTCTCGTCAACCTCAAGTGAAGGCTGACCATCAACCATCGCAGGGCGAATCGCAGCAACGGGGCAACGTGCAACTACGGAAGGACGCTCACACACATTACCAACCAGGGAGTGGTCAATTTTGGGTGGTTTAGTGTGCTGTACGTTGATCGCAATATCGCCCTGACCACCACAGTTAATCTGACAACATGAAGTAGTGATATGTACACGGTTTGGCATGCTGTAGCTGGTAAAGTCATCATACAGCGCATCCATCATGGACTTAACCACACCTGATGCGTCTGTGCCCGGGATATCACAGTGCAACCAACCTTGAGTATGAGAAATAGACGCTACTGAGTTACGTGTTCCACCGACTGCGAAACCGGCATCTTTCAGCGCATCCACCAGAGGCTGAACTTTTTCTTCTGAATCAACGATATACTCAATATTACTACGAATGGTAAAACGCATATAACCATCAGCATACTCATCACCGATATCACACAGCTTACGCAGTGTAAACACATCAAGGATACGCTGGGTACCCGCTTTTACCGTCCACACCTTGTCACCATTTTTGGCAACGTGCAACAAAACACCGGGCTGTGGATCTTCATGATAATCCCACAGACCAAAGTTACGACGCATCACAGGATGCATATATTGGAAACCATCAGGACAACCTGACTCGATAGGCTCACGCATTTCTGGTGCTGCCATTGGTTTACCTCCTAAATAAATCTGTTAATTTTAATGTGACAGAACCCATGTTCTGCCACAAATAAGACACTAAAATATTAAGTTTGAGAGATTAACCAGCAGCTGCTGCTTTCTCTTCACGCTTACGATTAAACCACTCTTCAGCAGCCTCATCCCAGCCGTCAGTACGCACATAAGACACGTTACGTGGCTGAGCAATCATATTTGGATCCGGATCAACTCCGATGCCTTCAAGGAAGTTCACCAGACCGATACGCTCAATCATCTCACCAGTACGCTCATGCTCAAGACCGTTCTCAGCCCAGAAATCAATGATTTCTTCAGCCAGCTCAACGATAGTCTCGTAATCTTCTTCTGTCTCAAGCTTCATGAATGGCACTAGAACTGTACCCATCAAATCACCGATTTTCAGTGTACGCTTACCACCACAGAGAATGGTGACACCTTTATCATCACCAGGACTGATTGCTTTAGGTACAACATTCATACAGTGCATTGAGCGCACACAGTTGCTCTCATCAGCAATCAAGGAGTTATCCTCACCCAGAGAAAGTGACTTGGTAGGACAGCGTGAGATGATATTATCCATCACGTGCTGCACACCCTTTTCCTCCACATAAGCTTTCCACTCATCCTGCTTGATCTTCTTATGGTCTCTCCACGTTCCAATAACAGCAAAGTCAGCACGCTCAATAGCATTCTGACAATCGTTGGGACAACCTGAAACCTTAAATTTAAACTTATAAGGAAGTGCTGGACGATGCACATCGTCAGTGAAATTATTTACCAAGTGACGGTGAATAGCGTGCTCATTACAACAGGATTGTTCACAACGTGCCGCACCCACACATGACATTGCTGTACGCACACAGGGACCGGCACCACCCAAATCCCAACCATAGTCATTTATTTCATCAAAAAAG
>JALVFC010000569.1 GCA_027030285.1 Thiotrichaceae bacterium
GTCTGTTGCTGCCTTGTTGCTATCTTTATTAGCATGGGCGACAGTAGTGGTTTTATTAACATTTGTGGCTTTTTCAGGCTTGCTTTTATTGTTTTGTGAAGCAGTTTTCCTTTTGGGAGTGCCCGGTCTGGGGATTTTGATTTCAATGGGTGTCATATCCATCTCACTCATCATGTCAATGGGCTTGGTTTGTGCCTTGTTCTGCTTGTTGTTCTGATTTTTTATGTTATTTCCCTGGCGACGATTCTTATTCTGAGGGTTATTCCGACGGTTATTTCGAGTAGATTTAGTGCGGTTATTGTTCGTTGACTGTTTTGTTTGAGTGCTTCCGGTTTTGCTGTTTGATGTGGTTTTGGAAGCAGTATCAGCAGAATGCGTAGCAGGTTTTTTTCCATTATTACGGTTGCCACCTTGTTGTTGAGGTTGCTTTTTCTGGTTTTGACCTGTAGCTCGTTTACGGCTTTGATTAGCGTTGTTTTGCTTGCGAGTATTCTGTTGCCTTGTTTTCCTTGCTTTCTGGTTAGGCTGATTTTGGCTATTGTTTTGTTGACGTCTCTGCTGAGGTGTGCGGCGTCTATTATTATTTTGCGTTGCTTGAGCTTTGCTAGTGTTAGAAGCTGAAGTCGTTATTTTGTTATTTTCGTTGCAGTTGTTCACACGATTATCATGTATCTCATTTCCAGCAGTATCGGTACCAAATAGCGATGTAATGACACGCTTGATAAAGCCTTTAGGTGACTTTTGGGGGGCAGCCTCCTGTTTATCGTTTTTGTTTGTTTGTTGTGAAGGTGTTGAAACCGGGATAGGAGCAGGCATATCAGGCATGACTTGTTCAACTACAGGAGTTTCAGTCGGTGTGATGGCAGGTGCTGTCAGGGTTTCCTCGGCTTCATCAATACGCATCTGGTTGGCGATATGTTCATAGCTTGAGATAGACTCTGCTTTTCCATCCTGGATTCTTATACGTTGAATGTCGTAATGGGGTGTCACCATATGTGCATTTGGTAAAATGGTGATTTTTAATTTATGGCGCGTGTGTAGCTTGGTAATGGTGTCACGCTTTTCATTAAGCAGAAAACCAGCCACCTCTATGGGAACCTGGGCAATAACCTCACGGGTCATGTTCTTCATTGCCTCATCCTGAATCAAGCGCAGAATAGACAATGCTAATGATTCGATGCTGCGGAATGAGCCATGTCCACTACAACGGGGGCAGACAACCTGGCTAGCGTCACCCAGAGAGGGACGCAGACGTTGCCTGGACATTTCCAGCAGCCCAAAACGTGAGATGCGACCAATTTGAACACGTGCCCGGTCAATCTTAAGTTTTTCACGTAAGCGTTTTTCTACTGCACGCTGGTTTTTATTGGGCATCATGTCGATAAAATCAATAACTACTAGGCCTCCCAGGTCGCGAAGGCGCAATTGTCGGGCAATTTCATCGGCTGCTTCCAGGTTGGTATTGAAAGCAGTCTCCTCAATGTCACTGCCTTTTGTGGCTCTCGCTGAGTTAATATCGATTGAGATAAGCGCTTCCGTGTGGTCAATAACAATGGCACCACCAGAAGGTAGCGTTACCTCACGTTGAAACGCAGATTCAATTTGATGTTCTACCTGGTAGCGGCTAAACAAGGTAATGCTTTTGTCAGAATAGTATTTGAGCTTATGCAGGTTATGCGGCATGACAGCTTTAACGAAGTCACGTGCCTGATTGTAGATTACCTCCTTGTCAAAAATAATTTCACCGATATCGGGACGGAAGTAGTCACGCAAGGTGCGGATGATCAGGTTGCTTTCCTGATATAGTAAGGTGGGAGCAGGGTGTTGATCGTAGGCAAACTGGATGGCTTTCCAAAGCATTTTTAAATAGTCCAGGTCCCAGGATAGCTCCTCCAGTTCACGGCCTAAACCGGCAGTGCGCACAATGGCTCCACCGTTTTCGATATTTAGTTCATTGAGTATTTGCTTGATACGGTGTCTGTCTTCGCCTTCAATTCTGCGTGAAACGCCACCGGCTCTGGGGTTGTTGGGCATCAGTACCAGGAAACGTCCTGCAAGACTGATAAATGTAGTCAGGCTGGCTCCCTTGTTGCCGCGCTCTTCTTTTTCAACCTGAACCAGTACTTCCTGACCTTCTTTCAGGACATCCTTGATAGAGGGGCGACCCTGTATGCCTTTGGTTGCCCCCCAATATTCTCTGGAAACCTCTTTAAATGGCAGGAAACCATGCCTTTCAGCACCGTAGTTTACGAACGCAGCGTTCAGGCTCGGTTCTACACGAGTGATCGTTCCTTTATAAATATTAGACTTTTTTTGTACCTGGTTAGTGTGTTCGATATCAAGGTCATACAAGTATTGACCATCAACCATTGCTACCCGGATTTCTTCCCTCTCGGTAGCGTTAATAAGTATTCTTTTCATTGACGTTAATCCTGTCCTGGTAGTTTAGACAAGTGACTGTGCAATGATGTGCGCACTACTCAGGAATCATGGCTGCGGTAAAGCAGGTGTTATTCCTGATAGAGTGAATAGAAAGGCAGCCTAGCGATGAGGCTGATAAGGCAGGTATGAGCAAGCGGTATTGTGTATGGTTTTAATAGAATAAATCAGGCGTTTATCCTGACTATGAGTCACCTGGTCTAAGCAGGCAGGAGGCTAATCATTAGTTGTTTCTGGACTCTCTATTAAAATACATTACAATTTAACCATTTTGCTGCTTTATTCCGTTACTGTTTGACAAGGGCGGTTTGTGGTAATGCTTCTCATTACTTCTGTTAAAAATCAGAAATTTGCTAAATTGGCAAATACGTTACGCCGCAATTTGCGCCGTCATTAATATTAACTTATGCCATTATTGCTCGCGCCACAATGTCTTTGTTGTCTAGACGGTTTGCTGGAAGCTTGTTCCAGTGATAACTGCGCTCGATTAGCTCTACTTGTTACTCAGCTAATGTTAGGGCTATGTCAAGACTCGAGTGTTTCGGGTGCTTTTGATTGCCCTCGATTGCTTCAAGGTCGTCTGGTTCAGGAGACTTCACTCCTGGGAATATATCCTGTACTTCTTTCTATAGACTCACTGCTCATCTTATTGACAGTAAGACTATGTCTCTAACTATGTCCATCTTTTGATTATTAAAGGTGCTTTGATGCTGCTTTCCTGGCTTGTTGATACAGTACATCTTAGCGCATCCAGGTGCACCGCCATGCATGGGTTATTATTCTCATGGCATATAATCTATATGTTTTTAGTGACTTGAACCTCTCTCATTTACTTTAAGAGGCCAAGGGTGTATGGAAGTGCAACCAGGTAAACCTGAACTGCAAATCCGCTTTAAATTCGTTATGTCAGTAAGTTTATTACAAACGCTGCCGAATATAACAATTAAGCTGATGACATTCAATTAAAATCCGTTATCGTAAGGTTTACTATTTCTGGAAAGCTTTTCCAGTCTTGAAGTTGAATCGCCCGGTTGATTGTGTGGATTTTAGGTTAAACTACAGGATCAGTTTTCGGTTGTTAAAGTTGTTCTTGTCTACAGAGATGATGTGAAATGAATGAGAATAGTGCGAAGTTCCAGAAAGTGAGCTTTATTGAAGTCACTGAGCGTAGTGATGGACAGCGCATCGATAATTTTTTGATGCGTGAACTGGGTAATGTGCCACGCTCCCTGGTTTATAAAATTTTGCGCAAGGGGGAAGTGCGTATTGATAAAAAACGCGCAAAACCCTCACGAAAACTGGTATTAGGTGAGACAGTCAGGATTCCCCCAATTCGTTTGCAGGAAAAAAACCAGACAACGACTGCCAGCACACAATTATTGCAGCAGGTCGAGTCCGCTACTATTCTCGAAGATGACGACATCATTATTATGAATAAACCCGCTGGCCTGCCAGTGCATGGTGGTAGTGGATATCCGCTGGGATTGATTGAAGTATTCCGGCAGCTACATCCAAATATACCTTATGTTGAGTTGGCGCATCGGCTGGATAAAGATACTAGCGGTATTGTGTTGCTAGCAAAATCCAGACAGGCGCTACAGGCATTGCATGGGCTTTTTCAGAAGGGCGGGATTGATAAACGTTACTTAACGCTGGTTGCCGGGCGCTGGCAAGGCGGTGAGCGTCATATAAAGAATGAGTTGACAAGAACTGATAATAAACAGGGAAAAATGCTCGTCACGCAGGAGGAAGGGGCTGGTAAACACGCCGAAAGTATTTTTATACCGAAACGGTATTTTTCGACATCTACCTTGCTGGAGGTCAAGCTGTTAACAGGTAGAATGCACCAGATTCGCACGCAGTTATCACATATGGGCTTTCCGGTATTAGGTGATAATCGCTATGGGGACTTCCCATTGAATCGCCGATTCAAAAAAGATGCAGGGCTAAGACGATTATTTTTGCATGCCTGCTTTATCGACTTTACTCTTGAATTCTCTTCTCAACGCTATCATCTTGAAGTGCCATTAGCTGAAGATTTACAGCAGGTATTAGAGAAGCTATGAGCAAACCTTACAAACTATTGATTTTTGACTGGGATGGCACCTTGATGGATTCAGCCCAGCATATTACCAACTGTGTACAGGATACTATCGCAGAGCTTGATCTGGAGCCGCGCACTGATACAGAGGTACGTAATATTATTGGTTTGGGTCTGGAGGAGGCGATTGTGGGGCTGTACGCTGATGCTGATGCCGCATTTATTCAGCGTATGGCAGAAGTCTTTAGAGAGCATTTTTTATATAAGAACAAAACGCCAAGCCCTCTGTTTGAAGGTGCTGCTGATGTACTTGAGATGCTGAAATCAGATGGCTATCAACTAGCGATTGCAACAGGTAAGTCCCGGCGTGGTCTGGACAAGGTGCTACAGGATACCGGGCTGGAAGAATTTTTTCCGGTGACACGCTGTGCTGATGAAACCTTCTCCAAGCCACATCCGCAAATGCTTGATGAAATACTTACAGACTATGATTTACAGCCGTCGGACGCAATTATGATTGGTGATAGTGAATATGATTTGCTGATGGCTAAAAATGCCGACATGGATGCACTGGCTGTTAGTTATGGTGTACACGATTTGCCCCGCTTGCTTGAGCATGAGCCGTTGGGTTATGTAGAAGACGTAAAAGAAATACCTCAATGGTTTTCGACTATTGGTTAACCCTTTTTTCAGGCTACCTGCTCAGCGTAATGATATGCAAGGTGTGGTAAGTTATTGATTATTATTTAGGCTTCGGTCGCAGGGATGCTGCCTTATTCTGCTGAGTAGTTACTTTTCAAGGATATAAAATGAACAAAGACACAGAAAATCAGGCAATCAAGTCGCTGGAAAAAGTGGCACTTGCCGGCATAGAAGAACAACGTCGCGCCAGACGCTGGGGAATATTTTTTAAAATTGCCTTTTTGTTGTGGGGTATGCTGCTTTTGATCGGTGTGATTGGATCTATAGCCAGTCAGGGAAAGGTGCTGACCACTGCGAAAGCTTTTACCGCCGTTGTGGATGTAAAAGGGGTGATTATGGATGGAGCTGATGCTGGTTACACACAAGTTACCTCGGCATTGCGTGATGCATATGATGATTCCAGAACCAAAGGTGTTGTGCTCAGGATCAATAGCCCGGGTGGCAGCGCAGTGCAGTCAGCAATGATTTATGATGAGATAAAACGCCTGCGAACGGAGCACAAAGATATTCCGGTGTATGCAGTGATTCAGGATGTTGGTGCATCAGGTGGGTATTATATAGCAGCGGCAGCAGACAAAATCTTCGCCAACCCTTCCAGTATTGTTGGCTCTATTGGTGTTCGTCTGGATAGCTACGGTGTGATGGATGCAGCAAAAAAGTTAGGTATCGAAAGCCGAACATTGTCGGCAGGGGAGCACAAAACAATACTGGATCCATTTAAACCCGTTAGCGACGCAGAAAAGGCGCACCTTAAAACACTCCTGACAAGTACTCATGAACAGTTTATCAGTGCAGTCAAGCGGGGACGAGGTGATCGTTTGCAGGATAATCCCGATATTTTCAGTGGCTTGTTCTGGAATGGTGGTAAAGCCAAAGAGCTTGGTCTTGTTGATGGTTTTAAAACGACACGCGAAGTTGCAAAAGAGTTAGTGAAAGCAGAGGAAATAATAAAGTTTAATAAAGAAAAAACCTTGCTGGACAAGTTGGCTGGTAAAGTGAGTAGTAGTGTGAGTAATATCTTGCTGGGTACAGAGCTGGTACAAGGCATCAGGTACTAGTCATCCCGATATTGCAGATCACTCTACTTTTTTTCTTAAGTCTTGCTGGTTGAGCTAGTTGAAATGGGTGTGATATCAATAATTTCAGCGCCAGGAATAATTTCTATTTCGACC
>JALVFC010000570.1 GCA_027030285.1 Thiotrichaceae bacterium
AATTTAGTTCCTGACCTTTTGCGGTCATATAACTGTAGGCAGCGAAGCCAGAATTCCAGACTTCGTTGGAATATTCCAGATACACTTTTATGGAGGAATCCAGACCAGCATTCAAAGCCTTGGCAAGCTGTGTGACATAATCATTACTTGCAACATGCGGTATGTTTATCCAGATATCCCGTTGCAATGTATTGGCAAGAGCAATAATCACTTCAACGGGTACACCCTTATGCAACTCAGGTGGTGTACCCGCATCATTTCCACCCCATACAGCATCCGACAAAGATGCCCTGTCGCCCCAAGTGCCTACCTGCGTGGGGCAGTTTGTGGATGAGAAACAGAGTCTTTTCAAACTGGCTTCCATCAGATTCATCATTCGGATAACTTTGAAGTTACGCAGGAAAAGCAAATAGTCAGGGTTAAAAACGATATTATTGCGATTCGCAGTCAACATTGACTCATAGCTTTTAAAAGAAGTGCCTGCCGGACAGTCACTTTGAGCATCAACTCGAATGAAAGGATTTTTCTGCCCTGTCGCGTTATCAACACATGTTCCACCTGGCATGATGATGCGAATATTACTTATATATGAACCAGGTGAAATATTCTTTACATTCATATTGATAGCATTTGTTTCTGATGCTAGCGCTTCATTGTTCTCATCAAAGGAAGATAATTTTAGTGTGAGAGTATATTTGTTTTCACCAGGTATCTTTCTATAGCTTTGCACTGCTGTACCACTAAATTCAAGCAAACCACTTCCATCATAGATTACAGAATATTGACCATCGGGAATCGAACCTTTTAATGCTCCCTGTAATAGCTTCGTCTTGGCATAACCAAGGTCTGGATCAAGCTGCTTGGGCCAACCATTTGCGTCAAAAACAGTATTCGCCTGGACTAAACTACCTTGTACATTCTTCTTATTAAATTCAGCAAAGGGGCGTGCTGTTCTAAAAATATCTACAAATGGCATCGGGTTGCCAGCAGTTACCGCTCCACCTTGAGGAGCCTCTGTATTAATTCCCAAAGAAGGCTCAAATGACAAGCCGGGTTGTATCCCCGTAGCCTGATAGAGTGTTTTTAACACGGTAGATGATTCAATGAAGGAAACCGCAGTCCTGCCGCTATTGTTAGTGCTGGTAATAACAACATTCCCATAGCTTTGTTGTGGAGCAGAACTAGTTATAGAAAAATTTCCATTATCATCGGCAACAGTTGTTGCACTGCTACCATCGGCAAACCTGGCAGTGACCGTAGCTCCTGGGTCAGCATGGCCAGTAACCGTCAAAAAACCGTTGGGATTTGCTGCTGTTTGCAATGAAGATGGTTGAGTGGGAGTGGAGGGTGGGACTGATGGCTCAGATGTATCGGACGAACCACCACCGCAAGCAACCAAACCAAAAATAACAAATATTAATAATAAAAACCGACTGTAAATCTGCATTCCACTTCCTGATTGTTAAGATTTTTTTCACTCAAACCCCATGACTGAACCGTTAAGCTCATTTATTAGTCACTCAATAATGGTTTTTGGTTCAACCCGTAGGGGTAATCTCTTGTGGCTACCCTGATTGCAGTGATTATTTTGTCGGTTTGCTATCTATGTTTATCTCCCGTGGTGGCAGAATCATTGGGGTCTAACTCATGCTGATAAGTCAAACTAACCCCCCGTCATTCCGGCGCATGCCGGAATCCATGCAAACAGTGACACTACAGTGACACTAAAGAGACTTGATATCAGCTTTTTTGCTGCATCCCTTTTAGCTCTTGCCTCAGCTAAACCAACATCTGGGTATTTGCCGATAGTAAAAGCCTTTTGCTTTCCATTAAACCTGTAGTTGTATCGCCATACTTTATATCCCGTCACTCGCACATGAAGCGACAACCCGCCACCATCACGTAACTTGTAAATCTTCTCTCTAGGCTTTGCACTTCGGCATTCTGGATCACTTAGTTTGTTGGTCTTGTATCCACTCATTTGCTGGCAACCAATTTTCATACTTCAAATTACCAGCAATATTGCCAGCTTTTATAGTTAATGTGCCAGCATTTTTTTTAATAACGTGTTATCTAATGATCGAGTGAAAAGCTTATTTTGAAAGGGTTTTGATAGGATTCTTGATGACTTGGTATTCTGAAATGGTCGGGACGGAGTGATTCGAACACTCGACCCCCACAACCCCATTGTGGTGCGCTACCAGGCTGCGCTACGCCCCGACGTGTTACATTCAGGCGTGCAGAATACCTTAACTTTTCCAAAATGAAAAGCTGATTATTGAGGTACAGTTTTAAGGAACATTGATTAGGCTTCTAATCAACACAAATCATTCTCATTTAGGGTATAATGCTGCTTCATTATTTATATATCAGGTTATCCGCTCGACATGAACCAGAAGGACTTAAAAAAAGCTGGACTCAAGATAACCCAGCCACGTGTCAAAATTCTTGAGTTGCTGGAGAATTCATCAAAACGGCATTTTACCGCTGAAACGATTTATCAGATGCTGCTGAAAAAAGAGGCGGGTATCGGTTTGGCAACAGTGTATCGTGTATTGACCCAGTTTGAAGCGGCGGGACTGGTGATACGACATCATTTCGAGGGTGGTCAATCCGTTTTTGAGCTTAATCATGGCGAGCATCATGACCATATTGTTGATATTAAAAGTGGACGGATTGTTGAGTTTCATGATGAGGTAATTGAACAGCGGCAGCGTGAAATTGCCAGGGAGCATGGTTTCAGGTTGGTTGACCATTCACTGATTTTGTATGGTGAGATGATTGATAAGGAATGACCTGTGTTACGACCGTTCTTTCTGACATGCTACCGATACCAGTGTATCGGAGCCTGCTCAATCCATTGGTAGTGATCCCCTGCACTGCCACAACTGCTTCCACATGATGCTCCACACGCTGCGGCTATGGCTCTTACCTTGCCTTTTTTGATCCAGTATTCTACTGCCAGCGCTGCGGATTCCTCACTCAAGTCAAAGTGGATGGCTATATCCTGTAGTGATACCGTATTACGTTGCTTCAGGTAGTTGCGAATATCACCCAGAATCATATCGTCACTCTTGTTGTTTTTGGTGCCTGTTTACCTGCCAGATTAAGCAAATAAATGAATAACGAGAGTACGATCAGCAAAATACCAATCCAGTAAAGTGATTGGGAAGGGTGTTGATTGAATGTCGCCAGCTGGTAGAAGATAACCGCGACGGCATAGGCCAGTCCGGTTGTCCAGGCAACGCCTAACAAGGTCCAGCGAGCACCGACTTCACGATACATGGCGCCAGTGGCTGCTACACAGGGGAAATACATAAGGATAAACAGCAAGTAGGCAAAGGCACCGATTTTGCCATCAAAACGGTTGACCATGGCACCAAAGGTGGCTGTACTGACATCTTGTGCTGCCGCCGCTTCTGCGATATCGGTGGTTTCTGTGACGGCTCCCAAACCCAACGGGTCACTGATACTCCCCAGCGCATCCAGCAAGTTTGCCGGAATGGTGGCAACGGCGGCTTGCAGGCTTTCACCAAGGTCAAATTCTGCCTCAGTGACAAGCTCTGCTTCTGCCTGATCTATCTGGCCATATAGCGCATCCAGCGTACCTACAACCACTTCCTTGGCCAGCAGACCTGTCATAATTCCTACGGTGGCAGGCCAGTTATTTTCTTGTATTCCCATCGGTTTAAACAGTGGAGTGACTGTTTTTGCAACTGCACTGAGTAGTGATTTTTCTGAATTTTGATTGCCATAGCTGCCATCTATTCCCAGGCTGTTAGCTACATTGATGATCATGACGACAATGACAATAATTTTTCCGGCACCGAGGATAAAGCCTTTAAGCTTGTTCCAGGTATTAATTAACACATTCTTCAGGCTGGGAATCTGATAGGTTGGCAATTCCATAAAAAAATCATCGGCCTCACCTTTAAGCAGGGTTTTTCTTAACAACAAGCCCGTGACAATCGCAAAAAATATGCCAATCAGATACAACAAGAAAACGATATTTTGCCCTGCCAATGGAAAAAACGCGGATGCAAACAGGACATAAACCGCCAGCCGTGCCCCACAGGACATAAATGGAGCCATCATCACCGTTAATATTCGCTCGCGCTGGCTATCCAGTGTACGCGTTGCCATGATGCCGGGGACATTACAGCCAAAGCCAACAATCAGGGGGACAAAGGCTTTGCCGGATATACCCAGGCGGCGCATAAAACGATCCATGACAAAGGCTGCGCGGGACATATAACCGGATTCTTCGAGTAGCGTCAGAAACAGAAACAAGGCACCAATGACGGGAATAAAGGTTGCAACTACCTGAATGCCACCACCGATACCATCTGCCAGCAAGGTAGTAAGCCATTCGGCTGCGCCGATACTGCTTAACAGCTGTCTGCCACCGTCCACTAGTAGCGCCTGCGCCCCCATGTCAAAGAAGTCAATGAGTGCACCACCAAAATTGATACTGAAGAGGAATAACAAGTACATCAGTAACAGGAAAACAGGGATACCTGTCCAGCTACCCAGCACCCATCTGTCTATCTTGTCAGAAAACGGGCGGCTGACTTTGCCAGTCTTTCTAATGGCTTTTCGCGCGACATTTTTAGCAAATTCAAAGCGACCATCAGCAATCAGGAAATCAGCCTCTTCATCGGTTTGTTCGAGGATTTGTTTTTGTAACGCCTCATTGGTCTGTAAAAATTCTATAGCCCCTACTCTGGAAAGCCCCTGATTTTGTTGTAACTCAAGGATTACTGCTTCAATCGCATCGGGATAATCAACAGTCACAGGTTTTTGAGCATTCGCATCAAATGTCATGATGGCCTTACACAGTAGATCCAGCGTTCTATCCTGCTTTAATGAGACAGCAATGACCGGACAACCCAGTTGCTCTGTCAGGACTTGCTGGTTGATTTTCATCTTTCGCTTGTCAGCAACATCCATCATATTCAGCAATACAATGGTGTTCACACCCAGCTCACGCAGCTCTGTCGTCAAAAACAGACCACGCTCCAGCGTACTGGCATCGACGATATTGATATAAAGGAAGTCAGGATGTTCATGCACAAACTGGCGCGCCACCTGCTCATCCACAGAAGTCTCGCCACCATCAAGCATATAGACACCGGGCAAATCCACTACGGTGAACTGCTTGCCCATGCGCTCAAAGGAGCCCTCTTTGCGTTCTACTGTAACGCCCGGCCAGTTTCCGGTACGCTGCCTGGCACCTGTCATACGATTAAACAGGGTCGTTTTGCCAGCATTCGGATTACCGATTAAAGCAATTTTTTGAAAAATCTCACCACTGGCTACAGGTTTGTTGGTTCCACTATGTGCATCACAGCATTGTTTCATTCTGAAACCTCGTGTACCAGAATCTTCTCGGCAATACTGCGCCCCAGGCTAATGCGGCTATTATCACTACCCAGCACGATATCGCCTTTGCGGTTGCGCAATACTTCAATTTTTTTCCCAGTCACCAGTCCAAGACCCATCAGGCGTAGAAGCGTTTTACTGTTGGTTTTAATCGCTGCGATGTGCAAAGATGAAGACTCCGCAGAAGTCGACAGTGCATGTGTATCTGACATATTGGGGATGCCCTGCTAGTTAATCAAATAAGAATCGTTCTCGATTATAATCTATAGACACAAGTTATTGCAAATAGTTCTCATTAAGATGAGCAATCCTCTGTAATCGCAATCCGCATGTCATACGGGAACAGACGGGAGAAAAACGCCAGCAGTGCTGCTTCTCCCTACGGGTGCTATGTAAATTAGTTAAATCACTCTTCACTCTCAGACAAGCGCCTATTGTATCTTACAGAGCCAACTTCCTCCGTTTATTTGCGGCTTTTTTTGCCCACATCAAAAAACCCGTTATAGCCAGAAAGATCATTAGTACGCCAATAACATCCATAAAATAAATACCCAGCTTACCCAACAGACGGCCACTATGCAGATCCAGGATAATGCGCTCAAGTGGTAGTCCTTCACCCTGATACTGGTTCAGCAATTGATTTCTCACTATTTTTGGAGCTGGTTCTGGAGTACGCCATTGTATATCCAGCGGTGAAACGTCAACGTCTTGCAATTCAGTAAAGTCAGTATTTATCTTAAATGTTGAGTTTGCCGAGCCGATATAAATATCTCCCGCCAAACTGCCTATTTGGGTAATTTCAGTTTGTTCAGGCGGTCGAAGCGTATCAATTAACTCTCCTGCAAAGGTGAGTAAACAAAGTTGCTGCTTATTGCTGACAAGCAAAATATCGTCCTTGACTAACGTCCCTTTTAGG
>JALVFC010000571.1 GCA_027030285.1 Thiotrichaceae bacterium
TCAATTAATACCTTCCAAACCAGCCAATTTCGTAACCTTGTACCCTCTTGTTCCAATCTTAGCCTTACGTAGACTGTCCTGCTCATAAACTCGCAAAAATTGATTAACAAGGATACTGTGGACCTGTTGTCTATTTGTCTATTTAGCCTTAACATACCGTTTTAATTTGCGAGAAAATTATGAGAAACCCAATAGATATTCCTGTAGAGCGCGACACTGATGGTTTTCTGGTACACCCTTCTGACTGGAGTAAAGATATTGCTCGTCAGCTAGCATCCGAGTGGAACAAACTGGAATTAACCGATGAGCATTTTAAGGTGATTGATTTCATGCGCTCTTTTTTCGAAGAGGAGCAAATCATTCCCGATGTACGGGATGTTGCCAAATTCATGGCAGAAGAAATGAATATCTCGAAAAAAGAAGCTAAAAAAATTCTTTTCAAGTTATTTCCACATGGTTACATGCAACAGGGCTGCCAGGTTGCTGGAATGCGACGACCTCGCGCCTGGAGTGTGGGTTGATAGCTGCATT
This sequence comes from Thiotrichaceae bacterium, assembly GCA_027030285.1. Lineage (GTDB taxonomy): Bacteria > Pseudomonadota > Gammaproteobacteria > Thiotrichales > Thiotrichaceae > HyVt-477. The sequence continues at coordinate 532 of JALVFC010000571.1, forward strand.
TTTTGTATTCCATTGTAACCATTCAGCATAGCTGAGTGGTTACCAAAATATTTACAAAAAAATTACCTCACATGTACTAGGCTTTATTGTTGAGAGACTTCCATACCAGTGCTTTCTGAAGCGCTATTAATAATCCACCAAAGGAGCCTGTTCATGCAACGATCACTTTACCTGGATCCCGCCAAATGTACGGGATGTTTACAATGCGAGATGGCTTGTTCTTATGAAAAGCTGGGAGAATTTAATCCGTCGCGATCTTTAATCAAGGTGTTTACCTTCCATGAGGAGGGACGATTTGCACCTTACACCTGTACCCAGTGTGATGATGCCTGGTGCTTGCGAGCCTGTCCGGTTGATGCCATTACCATTAATCTTTCAACGGCTGCAAAGGTTGTCAATGAGGCAAAGTGCGTGGGGTGCAAAGTATGTACCATTGCCTGCCCATTTGGCACGGTGAATTATGTGCATGAAACTGGCAAGGTTGGCAAATGTGATCTGTGCGACGGTGATCCCGCCTGCGCCAGAGCTTGTCCGACTGAGGCAATTACATTTATCGATGCCAATGCCACTGGTTATGAGCGCATGCGCGCCTTCGCCGAGAAAAGTATTTCTGCCGCTAACGCAACTGCATCATAGGAGGAAAAAGATGTCCTGGACGAGAAAAATTCTGCGCGTCAATCTGACTGAAGGAACCTGCACACCTGAACCCTTAAACATGCAGTGGGCGAATGATTACTTGGGTCAGCGTGGGTTGGCAACCAAATATCTGGTGGAAGAAACAGACCCTAAAGTACATCCTTTGAGTCCTGAAAATAAACTGATTATGGCAACCGGACCGCTGACCGGGACAATGGTTTCAACGGGCGGTCGTTATTCTGTCATCACCAAAGGTCCTTTGACGGGAGCCATTGCCTGCTCCAATTCCGGCGGTTTTCTGGGTAATGAATTCAAGAATGCGGGTTGGGATATGATTATCTTTGAAGGTCGCTCCCCTACTCCCGTTTATCTTTACATAGAAAATGACCTGGCTGAATTACGTCCGGCTGAGCATCTGTGGGGCAAGTCGGCCTGGGAAGCAGATGATATTTTGCATGCGGATCATCAGGATCCCAATTTGCGTGTTGCCGTCATTGGACGTACTTCTGAAAATGGCTGTTTATTTGGCTGCGTGATTAATGACCGACATCGTGCTGCTGGACGTTCAGGCGTGGGCACAGTAATGGCATCGAAACACCTGAAAGCTGTCGCCGTTCGGGGTACTTTGGGAGTGGCTGCACCGCACAGCTCAGATGAGTTCTTTAAGGCGGTGGCAGATGGTAAGGAAGTGCTGGCGGAAAATCCGGTTACCGGACAGGGTTTGCCGACTTATGGCACGCAGGTGTTAATGAATGTGATTAACGGGGTTGGCGGTTTACCTGCGCGCAATATGCGTGATGTGGGTTTTGAGGGTGCAGAAAATATTTCCGGTGAAGCAATGCATGAACCGCGTGCCAGCGATGGCAAGCCAAACCTGGTTACTAATGCCGCCTGTTTTGGTTGTACCATTGCCTGTGGACGTATTTCCACCATTGACAAAACGCATTTCTCGATCAGGGATAAAGCAGACAAGCCGCAATACCAGGGCGCATCTGGCGGGCTGGAGTATGAAGCGGCCTGGTCTCTGGGGGCTGATACGGGTGTCGATGATCTGGATGCGCTAACGTATGTGAACTTTGTCTGTAATGAAGATGGTTTTGACCCTATCAGCTTTGGTTGTACCGTAGCTGCTGCCATGGAGCTGTTTGAAGCGGGCAAAATCACCCTGGAAGATACGGGTGGCATTGATTTACGTTTCGGCAATGCGGAGGCATTGGTGGCGGTAACTGAAGCACTGGTAACTGGTGAAGGCTTTGGTGCAGTCATTGGCATGGGTTCCAAACGACTGTGTGAGAAATATGGTGATGCCGACTTGTCCATGTCGGTGAAGGGACTGGAGTTTCCGGCTTATGATCCGCGGGGCATTCAGGGCATCGGCCTGAACTATGCTACCTCCAATCGTGGCGCGTGCCATGTGCGTGGTTATACCATTGCCTCAGAAATTCTGGGTATTCCGGTAAAAACCGAGCAAACGGATACGGACGGCAAGCCTGAACTGGTAAAGGCATTCCAGGATGCGACAGCACTGGTGGATTCAGCCGGGATCTGCCTGTTTACCACCTTTGCCTGGGGCATGGAAAATATTGCACCGCAGATTGATGCTGCCTGTGAGGGTGACTGGAGTGTTGAGCGATGTCTTGAAGTGGGTGAGCGCATCTGGAATCTGGAACGCATGTATAACAATGCCGCCGGTTTTACCGCTGATGATGACAAGCTGCCAAAACGCCTGCTAAAAGAAGCCATCAAATCAGGCCCTACCAAGGGTCAGGTCAATCGACTGGGTGAAATGTTGCCCAAGTATTACGAAATCCGCGGCTGGACAGAGAGTGGTGAACCCACGCCAGAGACCGTAAGCCGTCTCGGTTTATAGTCGGGGGATGTATGCAACATATTATTATTGGTGCAGGTCCCTGTGGTGTGGTCGCCGCAGAAACTCTGCGTAAAAAAAGTCCCTCTGCCAAAATCACCCTGATTGGTAATGAACCTGAACCGCCCTATTCGCGTATGGCAATCCCTTATTATCTGGTGAATAAAATCACCGAAGATGGGACTTATTTACGTCAGGATCAGCATTATAAGGAACTGGGTATTGATTACCTGAGCCAGCCAGTCACCTCGATTGACACGGGTAGCCAACTAGTCACGCTGGCAGATCAAAGCCAGTTACCATATGACAAGTTACTGATAGCCAGTGGTTCGCACCCAGTCTCGCCACCCATTGAAGGCATCGACCTGCCGCATGTGCATTCCTGCTGGACATTGGAGGATGCCCGACAGATTACTGCATTGGCAAAAACAGGCTCCAATGTGGTGTTAATGGGTGCTGGTTTTATTGGCTGTATTATTCTTGAATCACTGGTAAAGCGCGGTGTGAACCTGACCGTGGTTGAAATGAGTGATCGCATGATTCCCCGCATGCTGAATGAAACAGCTGGCGGTCTGCTAAAAAAATGGTGTATTAAAAAAGGTGTCAAGGTACTGACATCCACCAAAATTACGGCGATTAGCGAATCAGGCAGCGGCATGCAGGTAGCACTGGATAATGGTGACAGCCTGCTTGCTGACCTGGTGATTACCGCAACTGGTGTCAAACCCAACACGGATTTTTTGCAAGGTTCCGGTATTGAGGTTGATAATGGCGTTGTCGTTAATAATCGGCTGCAAACCAATATACCCTCTGTGTATGCCGCAGGTGATGTCGCCCGTGGCAAGGATTTTTCCACCGGAAATTTCAGCGTACAGGCAATTCAACCCACGGCTACCGATCATGGACGTATTGCCGCCCTGAATATGGCAGGAATGGATGTTGAACATCACGGTTCACTGAATATGAATGTGCTGGATACATTGGGGCTGTTGTCTTACTCGTTTGGCTTGTGGATGGGTGTTGAGGAAGGTGATAGTGTGAGCCTGTACAATCCTGAAGCCTATCAGTATATCAACCTGCGGTTTGGTGTTGATGAAGATGAAGATGTGCTCATCGGTGCCAGCATGCTTGGCGATACAGCGCATGTCGGCATCGTGCGTGGACTCATTGAAAGCAGAATTCATTTGCGCGAGTGGAAAGAACGCTTGCTGGATAACCCCATCCGCTTAATGGAAGCATATTTGGCTAGAACACAAGAGTTTGGCTAGGAGGCTGTCCGAGAGAGATAGTTAAATGAAAATGTACCTGGAACTTTACGCCTCGCTGATGCATTTGCTGCCCCCTGGCAAATCAAGGCATCAGCGCGAAATTAGCGTTAACGAAGGCACTACTGTGCAGGATGTCATCGAGAGCTATCATATTCCCCCGGAGATGGCACATATCGTACTGGTCAATGGACATTTTGTTTGTGATGAGCGTGACAAACATATCTTGCAGGAAGGTGATACGCTCTCCATCTGGCCTCCCGTAGCGGGCGGTTGATCCGTGCAAGCGAGCCAAACGGTTGAGCTGGAAATGGGTTACACCCCGAAAGAATTTGCCAGGACATTAACCGGCTCATTCAGTACACAAACACCGTTTAGCGTGCATGCGATAGATACAAACCATTGGCAAGTTGATCTTGATAGCGCTCAGATAGCTATTCAAATCAAGCCACTACCGCCCCGTATTATCGCCATGCTAAGTTTACCCGTGCTACAGGTTCGTTTTACATTTAGCAAGATGCCGAAGGCACAACAAGAGGAATTCTTTAGACGTTTCTTTCAATACTTTCATAAAGGTGGTGGCTAAGCCTAAAATCCTTAGTTGACCGCTTGAGATAATATCAATGCTTATGATTTTAAAAGAAAATAGAGCCTATTTAGACTTCACTCAGTGGGTGAGGTCGCTACAGGGCAGATTGCACAGCTGTGATGGTGCATGTCTGCGTTGTAACGACTTGAAAGGGATGACCATTCCGCACCGTTACGCCTTGCCCTGCACCACCACAGCCGCACACTCTACCCTGTCCAACTAAGGATTTTAGGCTAATGAACAAAACACAGCAAGAACGCTACGCCAGACAAATCCGCCTGCCACAAATATCCAAAAAGGGACAACAAAAGTTGCTGGATGCCAGTGTGCTGATTATCGGCATGGGTGGGCTGGGCTCTCCAGCTGCCATGTATCTGGCAGCCGCAGGCATAGGACATCTGATCATCAGTGACTACGACCAGGTTGAAGCATCCAACCTGCAACGCCAGATTATCCACCGTGAACAGGACATAGGTGAACTCAAAGCCTTCTCAGCCAAACGCACACTGACTGAAATAAACTCCGACTGTCAGGTGGAAGCCATCGACTGGCAACTGGACGATAATGAACTTGAAACCCACATCAAGCAGGCTGACCTGGTG
>JALVFC010000572.1 GCA_027030285.1 Thiotrichaceae bacterium
TAATGTCAATGAAAGGAATCACATTGATTTGGTCAAAGCGTTTCATGGGCTGGTTGATGCTCCTGTTTCTCCTGATGCTTGTCCTGATACACCCGCCATCTGGCATTCAGCACATCCACTTTGCGCAACAGCGCGTTGTAAAACATAATCGCGGGGATGGCGACCAGTAAACCACCTGCTGTGGCTTTTAGCGCCAGCGCCAGTCCGGTCATTATGCTGTGCACATCTATCTTGCCGCCTTGCCCCATGTCAAAGAAGGTCAAAATAATGCCCAGCACCGTACCAAGCAGACCGATATAAGGGGCATTGGCACCCACCGTTGAGATAACGGTGAGGTGATTGGTGAGTGCGACATTCAGACTGTCAGCATGATCAAAGTCCTGCACCCTGACACGGGCAAAATAAACATAGCGCTCAATAACAAACCAGAGCATAAAAAAACTCATCAGTCCCAATGTGCCAAAGACCAGGTAATCCAGGTTGTTTCTAAGAAAATCCATCATTCTATCACCTTGTTGTGTGGCTCAGAGCCTACCATCATTACCCTCGGGGTTGAACCCAAGCCGGTAAAAACGTGGCATATCACACAGTCTTTGTGTCACCTCGCTCATTCCCTGGAAAGCCGCTACCTGTCATGCAAAGAGGCTTGTAAAGTTGCTCATATCAAGCAACAACCAGACAGGTATACTCTCATGCGATACTACATATCACCCCTGCTCCCTCTGCTTTCATTTTCGCTACTGGCTTTTAATCAGCTTCAGGCTGAAGAGGCAACTCCTGACCTCCTCGATAGCATCCTGATTGAGGACACGCTGGACATCAACCCCAATGCTTCTGCCGCCCAGAGTCTTAACCTTATCCGCCCGACCAGTGCAGATGGCGGGCATTTTCTCACCCAGATCAATGGTATCTCCATGAGCCGTTTTGGCGGGCGCGGTCTGGAGCCAATCATTCGCGGACAAAGCCAGACACGCCTGAATATTTTACTGGATGGCGCCTATATTCATGGTGGTTGTCCAAACCGTATGGATCCACCTGCAAGCTGGGCTGCGCTGGAGACATATGAAAATGTGACGGTACTTAAAGGTGTACAAAGCCTGGTTTATGGCGGTGGTGGTAGCGGTGGCACAGTTTTGTTTGAGCGCGATACCCGCGATCTGGCTCAGGAAACGGGATTGCATGGCCGCACCAGCTTACTGGCAAGTGACAATGCGATAGAACACGATGTGCTGGCTGATGTGGTTGCAGCAGGCGAGAGGGGCTATGTGCGTGGCATTGGTGAAATCAAAAAGGCACAGAACTACCAGGACGGCGATGGGCGTGAGGTACGTGCTGCCTATGATCATCAACAAATCGGGCTGATTGCCGGCATTATGCCTAATGAGGATCGCCTGTTTGAGTTTAGCATTGAACATAACCGCTTTACTGACGCGCTCTATCCAGGTGCTGGTATGGATAGCCCGCAGGAGAACGGAAATATTTTCCGCCTGCGCTATCTGGACAAACCCGCCAGCAGCCGGATTAACGATATCAAGGCTGAACTCTATCTCAGCGATGTCGATCACCTGATGGATAACTTCAGCCTGCGCCCCAATACGGGTATGAAACTGGCAACCCCAACAACATCAAGAACCAAAGGTGGGCGGCTTGTATTACAGTCTATATTGGGTAAAACACAGCTTGAATATGGAGTGGATGTACAAAATAACGAGCGTAATGCCACACTGGAAAATCGTGGTCTCAACAAAACCATCTCAATCATGTGGCCGGATATTTCGCTTAACCAGACAGGACTTTTTGCCCAGGCAACCCGTACGCTACCAGGCAAGCAACGCATTAAATATGGGTTGCGGGTAGACAGGGTGAATACCTCTCATAACAGAGCTAATCTTGCTGCCAGTTTAACAAACCGCACAGCCAATCAAGCTTACCAGTTTTACTATGGTACTACTGCGAAAAACCAGCATGAAACCAATGTCGGCGGCTTACTTCGCTATGAAAAAGATCTGGGCAGGGGTATTTCATTGTTTAGCGGAATCAGCCGCAGCGTCAGAACCGCCGATGCCACCGAACGGGGCATGAACAAATGGGTTGCCAGTGCCGCTAATCGCTGGGTTGGTAACCCTGCAATCAAACCCGAAAAACATCATCAGCTTGATATAGGTCTTGGCAAAAAAACAAAACAGATGGATATTAGCGCAGTCGCTTATATCGACAAAGTGAATGACTATATTCTACGCGATACAGCTCGCGCTCAAGCGGGCATCTTGCAAGCCGATGGTGCTGATATTTACCGCAATGTGGATGTCACTCTCAAAGGGCTGGAGCTGGAAGGAAAGTTTAAACTGTCCACGCAACTGAATCTTGTCGGCAGCCTTGCCTATGTACACGCAAGCAATACCACTGATGACCGCCCTGTTGCACAAACACCCCCGTTAAATGGCAAGCTCCAGCTTGATTTTAGTGCCTCTGAAAAATGGGGTATCGGTACACGTCTTAATTTTGCCGCAAGGCAAAACCGCATTGATACACTCAGCAAACAGGAAGTCGGCACAACACCCGGACATGGCACACTGGATTTCTATGCTAACTACGACATCAATAACACATTCAGTTTACGTATGGGGGTTGATAATGTTCTGGATAAGACCTATGCAAAACATGCAAGCCGTGCCAACCTGCTAGATCCTGTTGCCATCAAGGTGAATGAGCCGGGGCGTACAGTCTGGGCAAAATTAACAGCTGAGTTTTAGCAAGAAAAAAAGTAACTACTCAGCGCAATTATATGTAAGGCGGAGAGTTGTTGATTATTAGGGCTTCGGCAGCAGGGATGCTGCCGCAGAGCTTACAGGGATGTATTTACAGCGCCCCTAATAATCAACAACTCTCCGCCTCCACTGTTTATTTCGCTGAGTTGTTGCGAAATAAATTATAGTCACAAAAAAGCCCCGCTATTTTCCAACAACGGGGCTTTTTGTTGTGTTACAAGTGTAAGAATTATAGCTTACTTATGCACACCCAGCTTTTCTCTCCATCCTGGGTAAAGCATATCAGCATCACCAGGGAAGGATTCAAATGCGCGAGCAAATTCTTTGTGATCCTTGGCAAACTCGATAGGATCAGCACCTTCTAGATAACACTGGTAAGACTGCTTCAGAGAGATCGCACCATCAGCAGGGCTGTCAATGTGACCATAAGAACCACCACCAGAAGTATTGATAACATTACCGTGACCCAGGTTCTCGAAGAAGCCAGGCAGACGTAGTGCGTTCATCCCACCAGAGATAATTGGCGTTGTTGGCTTCATACCATGCCACTTCTGATAGTAGAACGGTCCCTGACACTCATCACGCTCAATCATATAGGCGATGATCTTGTCATCAGCTCCGCCTTCCATCTTACCGTAACCCATTGTACCTACGTGGATACCAGATGCTCCCATCAAACGAGACATCTTGGCAAGAATATAAGCAGTATAACCACGCTTTGAAGAAGGTGATGTAACCGCACCATGACCAGCACGGTGATAATGCAAGTATTGGTCAGGGTAGTTACGACGTGCAGTCGTTACCATTCCAGGACCACCAACATAGCCATCAACCAGGAAAGCAAGACGAGGGGCATCTTCACCAAATGTTTCTAGACCAAAATCAGCACGAGCTAACATTTCATTATGATCGTCAGCAGTAATGTTCATTGAGAATAATTTAGCTTCGCCAGTTTCATCCTGAGCACGTTTCATTGCATCATGAACGAGAGGAAGAACCTTTTTAAGTGGACAGAAAACCTGGTTACCTTGAGGCTCATCATTTTTGATAAAGTCACCACCCAGCCAGAACTGGTAAGCCGCTTCTGCAAATGGCTCAGGACGCAAACCAAGCTTTGGCTTGATAATTGTACCAGCAATATAACCACCGTTATTGTAGTCACGACCCAGCAGCGCCCACAAATCGTTAATGGACTTCGCAGGACCATCAAACAATTGCAACATTTTGGGTGGGACATAGAAATCCTGCATCTGTGCATTTGCCACATCACCCATGCCCTGGTTGTTACCGATGGTTAATGTGAGGAAAGAAACGATCATGGCACGACCGTCAATCACGTTACGGTCAAACAACTCGTTTGGATAGGCAATTTTCATAATGCCTTTTGCTTCGTCTATTTCATAAACCAAAGCATCAACGCCTTTCGTGAAGTCGTCTGTAGTAGACACTTCAACGTTGGTACCTGTTGAAGACTCTGCGGCAAAGTGAGCCGCTGTCTCGAGGTAGCCATGACCAGCAGCTGGCTCCATGGTATAGGCAACCAGAATGTGCTTGCCTTCTTTGATTAACGTATCTTCGTCCAGACTTAAGTCTGCATAACGTCCTGACTGATCCATATGTAACTCCTATGATAAAAATTTGATCTGAAAAGCTTGTTGGGGAACCTGCTTTGGAGCAGAGTATTTTGAAATGAAAGCCCCTTGAGCAAATTTTCAGTGCGCGCAGTATAGCGTCAGTGTAAAATAATTAAAACTGATTTAATTAAATTAAACCATAACCACTGCTTATATCAAGAATATGAACATTACGCTTCGTCAATTACAAATTTTTGAATCTGTTGCACAAACCGAAAGCTATACCCGCGCAGCTGAAATGCTGTTTATGACGCAACCGGCCGTTTCCATGCAAATGAAACATCTGGAAGAATCGGTCGGCGTAGCCCTGTTTGATAAACAGGGTAAAAAGATTGTCATCACCCAGGCAGGGCAAACATTACGAGAACATAGCAAAGACATTATTGAACGCTTTGAAATACTACAGCGCTCCCTCATGAAGCTGAAAAAAGGTCAACACGAAACCATCAAAATCTCGGCCGCAACCACGGCTAATCACTTTGTCACACACATGATGGCTGAGTTTAGCCGCTTGCACCCAGATATGAATATCACCCTGGATATTACCAACCGCGAAACACTGGTCAAACAGCTACAAAACTATATCCCCGATTTTGTCATTATGGGAGAGCCGCCTGGCAAGCTGGAAATTGATTCCCAACTGATTATGAAAAATCCACTGGTAGTTATTGCCTCTCCTGAACATCCACTAGCCAGAGCACCACGCCAACACCCCATCCCCATGACAGAAATTCTGGAGGAAGCCTTTGTCGTGAGAGAAGAGGGCTCCGGTACCAAGGCAGCCATCCGCAAACACTTTCGCAAACACCGACTCAACTTTATCAGCTCCTACGAAATGAGCAGCAATGAGTCCATCAAGCACGCAGTCGTAGCAGGGTTGGGGTTAGGCATCGTTGCCCTGCATACCATCAAACTGGAACTTGAGGCAGATAAGCTGGTGATTCTCAATGTAGAAAACTTCCCTCTGGAGCGCTACTGGCATCTGGTCACGCGCAAAGGCAAACGACTCACCCCCGCTGCGCAGGCGTTTCAAACCTTTATTCTGGAGAGTGCGGAGTCCTATCAGAAAAGTTACCAGGGATTTTGTACCAGGGAGGTTGTCTGAGAACTAAGAAGCTACTGCAATCCCATGACCATCATAACCTGAAATTATTGAGATCGTTCAATAGAACAACTATTCGTCTAATTCAATAAGTCCAGATTATGATAATCCTGTGATTTTCTCTACACTTCTAGTTCTTAGACAACCTCCCGGTTTCACCTCTGTGCAAACCCTGAATTCCCGCTTCCGATCCGTAGTCACTCCAGATTAAAGAAAACAGGCAACCGCCTCATTGAGGAAGTTCCAGCCCTGTTCCGTCAGCACAAGGTGCGTTTCATTTTCTTTCATCAAGCCTTTTTCTTTGGCTTGCTGAAGCCCTTCGGCTAGCGCACTGACTGGCAATAATGTTGTTTGTTCAAACAATGCTTTGGGAACAGCCTCCTTGAGACGCAGGGCATTGAGCATAAACTCGAAACTACGTTCTGCTTCAGTCAGGTCATTTGTCTGCTGTACAGGGTCTGCTGTGGTTTTATCCAGGCAGGCTGCCATATAGGTTTCCGGATGTTTGTATTTCATACGGCGTGTTATCTGCTTGCCTATGGTGATTTTTCCATGTGCTCCTGCTCCGATACCAATATAGTCGCCAAATTGCCAGTAGTTGCGGTTATGCTGGCACTGCTTCCCCTGTTGCGCATAGGCGGATACCTCATACTGCTGATAGCCATTGTCCTCTAGCAGGGCTATCCCCTGATCCTGTATTTTGGCAAGCATGTCGCTATCAGGCAGTTTTGGCGGCCGGTGATAAAACAGGGTATTG
>JALVFC010000573.1 GCA_027030285.1 Thiotrichaceae bacterium
CATAATGTAGGTATTACCCAGGATCCGGGTCAGAGGTGCTTCTACGCCCTCAAACTTTCCTATGGGCAAGCCAAACTGTTTTCTCACCCGGCTGTAAGCTCCTGTTATACGGCTTGCCTGTTTAGCTGCACCTACTGATAGTGCTGGCAGGGAAATTCCGCGCCCTTCACCAAGGCATTCAAGCAGCATTTGCCAGCCATGACCAATTTGCTGTTGCCCACCTACTACCCAGTGCATGGGAATGAATACATCTTTTCCGGTAGTGGGGCCGTTCTGGAAGGGTGCGTTTAACGGAAAATGTCGGCGACCTATTTCAACACCCTCCGTATCCGTTGGAATCAGGGCGACGGTAATGCCGATATCCTCTTTCTTGCCAAGCAGATGGTCTGGATCAATTAAATGAAATGCCAATCCAAGTAGCGTGGCTACAGGGGCTAGTGTGATATACCGTTTCTCCCAATTCAGACGAATACCTAAAACGTCTTTTTCGCCATCAAAGTCAGCCTTGCAAATCACTCCAATATCAGGAATGGAGCTGGCATCACTACCAGCCTCGGGGCCGGTCAATGCAAAACAGGGGATTTCCTCTCCGCTAGCCAGACGCGGCAAATAGTGGGACTTTGCCTTGTTAGAACCATATTTTAATAATAGCTGCCCTGGCCCTAGTGAGTTCGGAACCATAACGGTAACAGCAACAGCAATACTTTTGCTGGAAAGTTTCATGATGACCTCGGAATGTGCCAGTGCAGAGAACTCAAGTCCTCCATATTGGCGAGGAATAATCATACCCCAGAAATGATGTTGTTTGATGAAATCCCATATCTCCGTTGGTAGATCCAGTAATTCATGGGTGATTTGCCAATCATTAATCATTTCACAAAGCTGCTCAACGGGGCCGTCCAGAAAGTCCTGTTCTTCTTTTGTCAGGCTATTATTGGCCAGACCATAGATGCGATTCCAGTTTGGCTTCCCTGAGAACAGTTCTGCATCCCACCAGGTGTCGCCACTATCCAGTGCTTCCTGTTCTGTTCTTGAAATGGGAGGCAGGTTTTTTGATAGTAGACTCATAACGGGTTGACTGATCAGTCTTTGTCGTAAACCAGGCAAGTTAATCAGCGTGAGCAGAAGCAATACTGGCAGCCAAAGTAGTGACATTGGAATAGACAGGTTGCCGGATAGTGGAACTCCAATCAACCATGCAATAATGGCAAGGTTGGCTTTTCGCTGAGGAAGACGCAGATATCCAAGCGTGCCAATTATAATGGCTAATATAATGATCCAGACCATCGTGACTACCTCCTTACCGTAATGAGATGATGCTTGATACGGCTAAATGAGAATTTGGGAGTCTCATTGTTACGCCTGTTTTCTCCCGTTTTTTCAGGCTCTTTTTCTCCACTTTTGCTCTTGTCGGGCGGTGGCAAGTCGCACCATGGCAAACGATTAAATGCAATTTTCCGGATATATTGCCTGGAGGGGTATTTAATCACGTCAAAAAAAGGTGAATAATCAAAATCCGCAGGCACAAACAAGCGGAAACTTCGCTTGTAGAAGCGGGTCACATCATCTTTATCGGTACGTATAATGGGCAAAATCGGATACTGGACATGTTGAAAGCATCGGGCAATCATACTTGAGCATACAATCTGGGTAGGCTTACCCGCGTTGTGTTCAAATAAGGTGGAACGCCATCTTCTTGGTAAAATTCCATAAGGGAACATCAATCGTGCCAGATCCAGTAACTGGCGCACATCGTAATCCAGCCCCAGGTGTTCGACTGCAAACGCTACTACTTTCTCAGCATCACCTGGGGGTAGATTAATGGCTCGGCAAACACGTAAATGTTGCCCCCTGTAACTCTTTAGTGGATTTATAACTGTGCCATACCCTAATAGTGACTCCACGACTAACGGCTCGGTAGGATCTCCCTGATAAAACTGGGTGACTTTTCTTCGCACCTCGGGGTTGTTAATGCTGTTTAATGAGCCAATCATCAAAGCGACATGTGTCCAGGGTGATAACGTAACGACCTTGATAACTTCGCTGACATGTGCGCGTCCTTCAACCAGGATGACATCCGCAGGTCGGGTATCAGCAAGCAACTGGTCGAAGTCAAATACATTGATGACTGAGCCAGCATCTGACTCTGTATTCAGCCAGTTAACAATTTGCTCCCAAAGCCAGTCTGTAACTTTGTTAAACATGCATGACACCAGGTTGCAGGTAACATAACGGGCAACTATTCAGGCTATGCTGAGTAGTTGATTCTGTAGACCTATCAGGCTCAATCAGTGCCGCTAATCTTTTGTAATAAACCTTTACAGCAAGGTGATGAATTACTTGGAAGAGGGCTAATTCAGTACAGTGAACAGCTACCTAAAAGCCACACTTCCGTGTGATATAGAACGTGCTGATTGATATATTTAGGCTTTTCCTTAATTAACGCCTTAATAGTAAAAATAGATCAAATGAATGAAAGTTTCCTGTTTGAGAGTATTTTTCAGGTGATTGGCTTATCTGTAAGGATAAGAGGCTGATAATAATGGGGCGGCGTGCTGTGCTGGCATGACTAAAGTTACACGCTCAATAAAAAAATACCTTACCAAACTAGCTCACTGAGCTGATTTCACCCGGTGAAATGGTGAGTACTGCTTCCTGGTGTAAGATGTTGATTAATATTTGGCTGCGTTCTTCACCTTCATAACACTGAAAAATTCCTTGCAGCCCCTTATAGGGACCTTCCTGTTCAATAATGACAGTATCGCCTTTTTTGAAACGATCAAGGTCAATAGCTTTTTCAGCGAGAAGGTTTTCTTGCTCTTTCAGTGTCTCAATGATCAGGGAGGGCACTTTGGCTGGTTTATTTCCGAAAGTTAGTAATTTGTTAACGCCGTAGGTTGAGCGTATTGGGTGCCAGTTATCGTTCAATTCATCCAGGTGGATAAAAATATACCCCGGGAATAAAGATTCGATCCGGGGTTTCATTTTCCCTCTAAACTTCCTTAGGCGTTTCGCCAAAGGGCGGTAGGTTTCATAGCCCTGATTATTCAAGTTGTTTTCAGCAAGCTCATCCTGTCTGGGTTTGGTGATGACTAGCCACCAGTGCCTTTGGCTTTGAATATGATTTTGATCTTCCATGACAAACAGGTTCGTTAGTGATTAGTGAAATAGTGTTGTTGAAGTCGGAACTCATGAGTTATTCAGAGTACACTTAACTATGATATAGAAAAACACTTAATAAGATATTGATTTTTAATGAGCATTAAAAGTTTCGATTGCGCCGGGAGAGTATGGTTGTGGTGTAAACACCTCAGTAAGTAATGGGTGGTTATACCCACAAAGAGTATAGCTATAGATTAGTGTAGTTAATATTAAATATTGTGCTATATCCTTAAATAAATATACCTGAAATTATTTACACTGTTTTTTTAAATCTAAGTCATTCTAATTGTGGTAGAAACTCCGGTTAAGTAGGAGTATGCCCAGAGCCGGTATTGACTAATATGGTATTTCATTTGATAACTATATAGATCCAATAGTATTTTTCCAGATGGTCATGCTGGGCTCTGCACGATTCATGGAATAAAAATGTAGTCCAGGTGCACCTTGTTCTAGCAACCGGTGACACATTTCGGTGACAAAATCTGTACCCAGTTTTTCAATTGACTCCAGGTCCTCTCCATAGCCCTCCAGACGTTTGCGTAGCCAGCGAGGGATTTCTGCACCTGTTGCATCTGAGAAACGTGCCAATTGGGTGAAGTTGGTGATGGGCATTATGCCAGGTACGATGGGGGCATCGATGCCTTTGTCCTGACAGCTATCAACAAAGCGGAAATAGCCATCAATATTGTAAAAGTATTGCGTAATGGCACTATTGCTACCCGCTTTTATTTTGCGTGCAAAATTATCCAGGTCGGTTTCAAAGTCAGGTGCCTGGGGGTGCATTTCAGGGTAGGCTGCGACTTCTATATGAAAATAATCACCGGTTTCTTCACGAATAAAGCTGACCAGCTCATTGGCATAATGGAATTCACCAATATCCTGCATACCCGAAGGTAGGTCGCCTCGTAGTGCCACAATACGCCTGATACCATTTTCCTTAAACGTGTTGAGAATATCGCGGATTTGTCCTTTACTGGAGCCGATACAGGAAAGGTGTGGTGCTGCTTCAATGCCAGACTCTTGCTGAATTTCAATAACGGTTTGCAGGGTGCAATCCTGTGTGGAGCCGCCTGCACCATAGGTTACTGAGAAAAATTCCGGGTTTAGAGTAGCCAGTTTGTCACGAACCCTGCGCAGGTTTTCTGCACCTTTATCGGTTTTGGGTGGAAAAAATTCGAAGCTGAATGAGGGATTGTTCATCATGATCTCTGTCGTAGGTGTCCACTAGTTTGTACTGTGCGCTGGTTTGCTACAAGGAAATGACCAAGGGGGGGCAGGTTTTTGATCCAGTTGATCATGTCGTAGCGATCAACTGGCAAACATGAACTGCTTCCTGAAAAGGCATATCCGGTAATGATCAGGCCATAGCTTTGTCGCTATAGGCTTGGCAGCAGGTTTAGTAGCGGTAATGCTCAACCTTGTAAGGACCTTCTTTCGGTACATTGATATACTCTGCTTGAAAGTCTGTCAGTTCGGTCAGGTTTGCACCAATTTTTTCAAGGTGAAGACGGGCAACTTCTTCGTCCAGTGCTTTTGGCAGCATATAGACCTTGTTTTCGTACTTGTCACCGTGGGCGAACAGTTCGATTTGTGCCAACACCTGGTTAGTGAAAGAGTTGGACATCACAAAGCTGGGGTGTCCAGTGGCACAGCCAAGGTTTACCAGGCGGCCCTGCGCTAACAGAATAATGTTGTTACCACTAGGCAGTTTGATGTGGTCTACCTGTGGTTTGATGTTTTCCCACTCATATTTTTCCATGCCGGCAACGTCGATTTCGTTATCAAAGTGACCGATATTACAAACAATGGCTTCGTTCTTCATTTGCAACATATGCTCTTCGGTAATGACGTGGAAGTTGCCAGTAGCGGTTACGAAAATATCAGCTTGTGAGGCAGCATCATCCATTGTCACGACCCGGTAGCCTTCCATGGAAGCCTGTAATGCACAGATAGGATCAATCTCGGTTACCCAAACGGTTGCACCCAGGCCGCGTAGTGATTGTGCACAGCCTTTGCCGACATCACCGTATCCAAGTACCACGGCGATCTTGCCTGCTATCATCACGTCAGTGGCGCGTTTGATGCCGTCCACGAGTGATTCACGACAGCCATATAGATTGTCAAACTTAGACTTGGTAACAGAGTCGTTAACATTGATAGCAGGGAAAGTCAGTGTACCTTCCTTCTCCATTTCATACAGGCGATGTACGCCAGTTGTGGTTTCTTCTGTTACACCCTGGATATTGTTGCGAATATTAGAGTACCAGCTTGGGTCAGTTGCGAGTTTTGCCTTAATGGAATTGTAAAGTGCAACCTCTTCCTCACTACTTGGGCTATCCAGAACAGAAATATCCTGTTCAGCTTTCGTTCCCAATTCAATCAACAGGGTAGCATCGCCGCCATCATCCAGAATCATGTTGGGAGTGCCGCCATCGTGCCATTCAAAGATTTTATGGCAGTAGTCCCAGTACTCATCGAGTGTTTCACCTTTGGTAGCGAAAACAGGTACGCCAGAAGCGGCAATTGCTGCGGCAGCATGATCCTGTGTAGAGAAGATATTACAGGATGCCCAGCGTACTTCCGCACCTAGCGCGGTTAGAGTTTCGATTAATACAGCTGTCTGAATGGTCATATGCAGAGAGCCAGCGATACGTGCACCTTTTAGCGGTTGATCCTTGCCGTATTTCTCGCGCAGGGAAACCAGCCCAGGCATTTCGGTTTCGGCGATATTGAGTTCTTTGCGACCCCAGTCAGCTAGCGTAATATCGGCTACGATGTAGTCATTGTTGTTTGTCATTTGAGTATTCCTGATATATTTGATAAGGCGGGCGCTAACCCGCCGTGAAAGTGTGTGTTATACAGAGGCTTTTAATGCTTCTGCCTTGTCTGTCTTTTCCCATGGGAGGTTCAGGTCATCACGACCAAAATGACCATAGGCAGCAGTATCACGGTAGATAGGCTGGAGCAGGTCTAGCATGGTGACAATGCCGTAAGGGCGTAGGTCAAAATGCTCGCGTACCAGTGCTTCGATTTTGGCATCATCAACAGTGCCAGTACCGAAAGTGTCGATAGAAATGGAGGTTGGCTCGGCAACACCGATAGCATAGGAGATCTGGATTTCACAACGCTCGGCTAAACCCGCTGCGACGATATTTTTAGCAACATAGCGTCCTGCGTAGGCGGCAGAACGGTCAACTTTTGAGGGGTCTTTACCAGAGAATGCGCCGCCACCGTGACGAGCCATGCCACCATAGGTGTCAACAATGATTTTACGACCCGTTAAGCCACAGTCTCCTACGGGACCGCCAATCACAAAGTTGCCAGTAGGGTTGATGTGGTATTGGGTATCAGCATTTAGCCACTCGGCAGGTAATACAGGTTTAATGATTTCTTCCAGTACTGCTTCACGTAAGTCTTTAAGGCTAATATCCGGGTTGTGTTGTGTAGATAGTACAACAGCATCAATGCTGACAGGCTTACCATCTTCATAACGGAA
Source organism: Thiotrichaceae bacterium (assembly GCA_027030285.1). Lineage (GTDB taxonomy): Bacteria > Pseudomonadota > Gammaproteobacteria > Thiotrichales > Thiotrichaceae > HyVt-477. The sequence goes on from JALVFC010000573.1 coordinate 6,659, forward strand.
AGTGACCTGGCTTTTTGCGTCAGGGCGTAACCAGTCCAGCTTGCCGGACTTCATTAATTCAGCCTGCCTGGCAACCAGGCGATGCGAATAAGTGATAGGGGCAGGCATGAGTACATCAGTTTCGTTGCTGGCATAGCCAAACATTAACCCCTGGTCGCCGGCACCCTGTGCTTCTTTTTCCTCGCGGTCAACGCCCATGGCGATATCGGGAGACTGTTGTCCTAATGCATTCAATACCGCACAGGAAGATCCGTCAAAACCAATGTCAGAGCTAGTATAACCAATGTCGTTCACAACACCACGGACGATATCTTCGTAGTCTATTTCTGCACTAGTAGTAATTTCACCAGCTAGAACAACCATGCCTGTTTTAACGAGCGTTTCACAGGCAACGCGGGCGCTGGTGTCTTGAGCAAGAATTGCATCCAGGATGCCATCGGATATTTGGTCAGCCATTTTGTCGGGATGACCAGCAGATACAGATTCAGAAGTAAAAAGGTGACTCTCAGCCATATAAAATCTCCTTGGAAATTATGACTGAGCGCCGTTGCAATTAGGGGGTTATAATTCTGAGCCTGGTCACATTTGACAGCCCTTTGCCAATGTGATTGCAACGCTCCTCAGAATTGCCTTGGTTAATTTTTAGTTACACCGAGATGTAAAGTGGGGAGGGAATTTACAACAAGTGGAAATAAAATTCTAGTAATAAATTAGAAAAAATGAGTTGTGTTAGATAGAATGATGAAAAAACAGCATAACCGGTAGATGTCGGGTGTATATCGCTAAATGGGTGTTGTCGATTTGTAATTACTCCTACACAATAACGCTGATTTAATATAAGCTGAACGACTTTTGTTGTACCTGGCGGCTATCTCAGGTTTCCGGACTGAATATAAATGCTCAGGGTGGATTATCTCTTGGATGTGAAAAATCAATAGGTTTTTGTAAGCTGAGAATCTATGGATGTTTTTCATTCTTCCAGTTCTGGCATGAGATAGTGAACTTTGGTTGTGGAGCGAGATGAATACTTACAACACTTCGCTCCTACTTTTTCCACCGCACTTACTATCATACATGGCCAGCAAACTGTAATAAAATTAACCATAGGAGACTAATCGATGCCAACACGAAATGAACTGGCAAATGCCATACGTGCACTCACCATGGATGCTGTACAGATCCCCAATTCAGGACATCCGGGAGCCCCTATGGGTATGGCGGATATCGCCGAAGTCCTTTACAACGATTTTATGAAGCACAACCCAACCAACCCTAAATGGGCTGATCGTGACCGTTTTGTTATGTCCAATGGTCACGGTTCGATGCTTCCTTATTCCGTTTTACATCTGACTGGTTATGATCTCTCTATTGAAGATTTAAAAAGCTTCCGCAAACTACATTCAAAAACACCAGGACATCCTGAGTATGGGTATGCGCCAGGTATTGAAACAACTACCGGACCACTTGGGCAGGGTATTACCAATGCGGTTGGTATGGCACTGGCGGAGAAAGTTATGGCTGCCCAGTTCAACAAGGACGGTCACGAAATCGTGGATCACAAGACGTATGTCTTTTTGGGTGATGGTTGTTTGATGGAAGGTATTTCGCATGAGGCATGTTCACTGGCAGGGTCGTTTGGTCTGGGTAAGCTGATTGCTTTTTATGATGATAATAATATCTCCATTGATGGTAATGTTGACGGCTGGTTTGGTGACGATACTCCAAAGCGTTTTGAAGCGTATGGCTGGCATGTAGTTGCCGATGTTGACGGTCATGACCCTGAAGCTGTTAAAAAAGCGACAGAAGAAGCTATTGCTGAAACTGACAAGCCTTCTCTAATCTGCTGCAAGACCATCATTGGTAAAGGTGCACCGAACAAGGAAGGTGGTCATCATGTGCATGGTGAAGCACTGGGTGAAGAGGAGATAGCGGCTACCCGTAAGGCGTTGAACTGGAACTACCCTCCGTTTGAAATTCCTGATGAAATTTATGCGGGCTGGGATGCCAAAGAAGCGGGTAAGGCGGCCGAAGATGCCTGGAATGAAAAATTTGCAGCTTATAAGGCAGCTTTTCCAGAAGAAGCCGCAGAATTTGAGCGTCGCATGGCGGGTGAGTTACCTGAGGGTTGGGCAGAACATGCAGATAAATTTATTGCAGAGGTTGCCAAGGAAGGTCCCACGCAGGCAACACGAATTTCCTCAAAAATGTCATTAAATGGTTATTGCTCAAAGTTGCCGGAGTTGCTGGGCGGTTCCGCAGACCTGACACCTTCCAACAACACTTTCAGTGACTGTAGTGTAAAAATAAACGATAACAATGGCTCTAAGGAGATGAATTTTGCGGGTAACTACATCTCTTATGGGGTGCGTGAATTCGGTATGAGTGCCATTATGAATGGTATAGTGCTGCATGGTGGTCTACTCCCTTATGGTGCGACCTTCCTGATGTTCTCTGAATATGCGCGTAATGCACTACGTATGGCAGCGTTGATGAAAATTCAGAGTATTTTTGTATATACGCATGATTCCATTGGTCTGGGTGAAGATGGTCCTACTCACCAGGCGGTTGAACAAATTCCTACCTTGCGCATGATTCCAAACATGAGCGTGTGGAGAACCTGTGATGCTGTTGAAACAGCTGTTTCATGGCGTGCTGCCATAGAAAGAAAGGACGGTCCAACCTGCTTGATTTACTCACGTCAGAATCTGGCACATCAAAATCGTACCAATGAGCAGATTGCTAATATTGCCAGAGGTGCTTATGTACTGGTCGATACCGATGGTACGCCAGATGCAATTGTCATTGCTACGGGCTCCGAGGTGGATCTTGCGGTGAAGGCGGCAGCTGCCTCAGACAAGAAAGTACGTGTTGTTTCAATGCCTTCAACTGATACTTTTGATGCACAGGATGAGGCTTATAAGGAATCGGTCCTGCCCGCATCAGTTACTGCACGTGTGGTGGTTGAAGCTGCATCACCTGATGGCTGGTACAAATATGTGGGTACAAACGGCAAGATTATTGGCATGACGACCTTTGGTGAGTCTGCCCCGGCACCTGAGCTGTTTGAATACTTTGGCTTCACCGTTGATAATGTGGTGAGCGCAATCAATGAAGTGGCATAGCCAGTATCACGAATCTATTTAAACGCCTTCATTTAGCTGGGTTACCGGCGAAGGCGACATTTTTTATATTACTAACTTAGGAGAAACACGATGACAGTTAAAGTCGGTATTAACGGGTTTGGACGTATCGGGCGCATGGTTTTCCGTGCAATCAAAAAAGACTTCCCTAATCTGGAAGTGGTAGGTATCAACGATTTGCTGGAAAATGACTATCTGGCATATATGCTGAAATATGACACAGCGCATGGTCGCTTTGATGGTAGCGTAGATGCTGTTGATGAAACTTCATTTACTGTAGATGGTAAAAAGATTCGCCTGACTGCTGAGCGCAACCCTGCTGATCTGAAATGGGATGAAGTGGGTGCTGATGTGGTTATTGATTGTACCGGCTTCTTTCTAACAGAAGAAAGTTGTCAGGCGCACATTGACGCAGGCGCTCCTAAAGTCGTTCAGTCTGCACCATCAAAAGATGGTACGCCTATGTTCGTTTATGGTGTAAACCACGACACATACGATGGTCAGAAAATTATTTCAGCGGCCTCCTGTACGACTAACTGTCTGGCGCCGATTGCAAAGGTTATCAATGATAACTGGGGTTTAAAGCGTGGCTTGATGACAACTGTTCATGCATCTACAGCAACACAGAAAACTGTTGACGGGCCTTCCATGAAAGACTGGCGTGGTGGACGCTCTGTATTTGAGAATATCATTCCTTCTTCAACAGGTGCAGCAAAAGCGGTTGGTGTGGTACTGCCTGAATTGAATGGCAAGCTAACAGGTATGGCTTTCCGTATTCCTTCTGTTGACGTATCTGTGGTTGACCTGACCTGTGAGCTGGATAAGGCTGCATCTTATGATGAAATCTGTGCTGCTATTAAAGAAGCTTCAGAAAGCACTATGAAAGGCACGCTGCAATATACTGATGAGAAAGTGGTTTCTTCTGATTTCCGTGGTATTAGTGCTTCTTCCATCTTCGACGCTGATGCAGGTATCGCTCTTGATGATACTTTCGTTAAGCTGGTTTCATGGTATGACAATGAGTACGGTTATACCTGTAACATGCTGCGTTTGGTTAGCCATGTAGCTTAACGCTATTTAACGCATTCGTCTTGTCCCTAAAATTATGGGTGGGGATAAGGCGTCAGAATGCTGCAGGATGGAAGGTGGCATAAGCACCGCTTTTCTGTCCTGTAGCAACCCAAAGAATGATTTAATAAACAACAGCATTTCTAATTCTGTGTTTATTAAATTAATCTTAAAATTTCAAGGAGTTTTCTATGTCCATCATCAAGATGACCGATCTCGATCTTTCCGGTAAACGTGTACTGATTCGTCAAGACCTGAATGTTCCCATCAAGGATGGCAAGGTAACTTCCGACAAGCGTATTCGGGCTTCCTTGCCCACTATCGAAAAAGCAGTTACAGCGGGTGCAAAAGTCATGATTATGTCGCATCTGGGTCGTCCTACAGAAGGTCAGCCAGAAGATCAGTTTTCACTGGCGCCAGTTGCTGAACATCTGGGTGGCCTGCTGGGTAAAAATGTAAAGCTGATTAAGGACTACCTGGAAACAGCACCTGAAATGAATGATGGTGATGTCGTGCTGTTGGAAAATGTACGCTTTAATGAAGGCGAAAAAGCCAATGATGAAGCTTTATCTAAAAAGTATGCTGCCTTGTGTGATGTTTACGTCATGGATGCATTTGGAACTGCGCATCGTGCACAGGCCTCAACCCATGGCGCAGGTCAGTTTGCCCCTGTAGCTGCCGCAGGTCCATTGCTGGCTGGTGAACTGGAAGCACTTGGCAAAGCGCTTGACAACCCCGCACGTCCGATGGTTGCACTGGTTGGTGGTTCTAAAGTGTCAACCAAGTTGACTGTACTGGAGTCACTTTCCAAAGTTGTTGACCAACTAATCGTAGGTGGTGGTATTGCCAATACATTTATAGCTGCTGAAGGTCACAACGTTGGTAAATCTCTGTATGAATCTGATTTGGTTGAAACCGCAAAAGAATTAAAAGCAGCAGCACAAGCTAATGGTGGCGATATTCCTGTGCCAACAGATGTGGTTTGTGGCAAAGAATTTTCTGAAACAGCAGAAGCTGAAACCAAGTCAGTTGAAGATGTCGCTGATGATGACATGATCTTTGATATTGGTCCTGATTCTGCCGCAGCTCTCTCTGAAGTGATCAAAAAGGCAGGTACTATTGTCTGGAATGGTCCAGTCGGTGTGTTTGAGTTTGATCAGTTTGGTGCAGGAACAAAAGCCATCGCTATGGCGATTGCAGAATCTGATGGTTTTTCAGTAGCTGGTGGTGGCGATACTTTGGCAGCGGTTGATAAATACGATATAGCTGACAGAGTGTCCTATATTTCAACGGGTGGCGGTTCTTTCCTTGAATTCCTCGAAGGCAAAAAGCTTCCCGTGGTTGCGATGCTGGAAGAACGAGCCAAAGGTTAATAAATTAGCAGCTGCTCAGCGTATTAAACACCGGAGGCGGCAAGTTATTGATTATTAGGGACGCTGTAAATACATCCCTGTAAGCTCTGCGGTAGCATCCCTGCTGCCAAAGACCAAATAATCAATAACTTACCGCCGTGCATATCGTTATGCTGAGGAGCTACATAAATTAAAGGATAGAAGAAGCTATTCGTTTAGCTTAACAAGGAAAGATAACTTCCATGAGAAGAACCAAAATAGTCGCCACAATGGGGCCGGCAACGGATTCGCCAGAAACCATAGAAGAAATGATTTTGGCGGGTGTGAATGTTGTGCGCATGAATTTCTCGCACGGTGACCCGGAAAGTCATATAAAACGTGCAAGACTGGTTCGTGAAATATCACGGAAAGTTGGCCGTCATGTGGGTATTTTAGGTGATTTGCAGGGGCCTAAAATACGTATAGACCGTTTTGTTGATGGGTTTGTGGTGCTCGAGGAAGGTGCTTCTTTTACCCTTGATGCAGAGCATGATCGAGACAAAGGTACTAAAGATGTTGTTGGGCTAACCTATAAAGATTTGCCAAACGATGTTTATGAAGGTGACCTGTTGTTGCTTGATGATGGTCGAATTGTACTTGAAGTAACCGGTGTTGACGGTAGTAAAATTCATACCCGGGTTGTCGTGGGTGGCAAGCTTTCGAATAACAAGGGTATTAATCGCAAGAACGGTGGGTTGTCTGCATCTGCGCTGACAGACAAAGACAAGGATGATATAAAGTTAGCGGCAGAAATGGATGTTGATTTTCTTGCAGTCTCCTTTCCGCGTGCAGCGGTGGATATCGAGTATGCTCGTGAACTGCTAAAAGATGCAGGTGGTCATGCCAAGATAGTTGCCAAGATTGAGCGTGCTGAAGCTATTGAACAACCCACGCTTGATCTTTTAATTGAAGCTGCCGATGTCATTATGGTAGCACGTGGTGACCTAGGTGTTGAGATTGGTGATGCACGTCTCCCTGAAACGCAGAAAATGCTGATTAAACGTGCCAGAGAGTTGAATCGTGTTGTTATTACGGCAACACAGATGATGGAAAGCATGATTGAAAACACCATTCCAACTCGCGCTGAAGTATTTGATGTTGCTAATGCGGTTATGGATGGCACAGATGCTGTGATGTTGTCTGGAGAGACAGCAACTGGAAAATATCCTGCCAAGGTTGTGGAGATAATGGGGGAGATTTGTGAGGAGGCGGAGACAACCGCACAGGCCAAGAAGTCCCACCACCGCATGGATGTTACTTTCAAGCGTGTTGATGAAAGCATTGCTATGGCATCCATGTATGTAGCAAATCATACTGATATCAAGGCAATTGCTGCATTGACTGAATCTGGTGCTACCACGAAATGGATGTCAAGAATCAGCTCGAGTATCGCAATTTACGCACTGACAACCTCTGAAAAGACTTGCCGCTGTGTGAATTTGTATCGTGGTGTAACTCCCGTGCTGATTACCCAGGCTATTCCCAGTCCTATGGAGGCAAACCGTATCGCTGTAGAGCAGTTGCTTGAACATGGCATTGTTGAAGAAGGTGATATGGTTATCGTCACTAAAGGTGATTTGTTAGGGATAGATGGTGGCACAAACATGTTCAAGATGATCCGTGTTGGAGAGCATGATATTTACTAGGAGGCTGTCCGAGAACTAGCTTTTAAAAAACACAGCAACAACATATAGTGTTTTTTCTATTACAATGACCACTATATATTGATTAAAAAGTTCTCGGACAAGCTCCTAGCAACCCGGTGTATGACTAGTGTTATTTTTAACCTGACCGGGCATGTTGTAGAATTAATGGATTTAGGTATTAACAATTAATTTTTTTCATTACTGTACTTTTACCAAAAGGAGGACCAGATGGCCCTAATTTCAATGAGACAACTGCTGGACCATGCCGCAGAAAATGGTTATGGCATGCCAGCATTCAACGTAAACAATATGGAACAGGTTCACGCTATTATGCAGGCGGCTGATGAGACAGATTCTCCTGTTATTATGCAAGGTTCAGCTGGTGCGCGTGCCTATGCTGGCGAGCCTTTTTTACGTCACCTGATTACTGCGGCTACTGAAATGTATCCACATATTCCTGTTGTCATGCATCAGGATCATGGTTCCGAGCCTGCGGTTTGTCTGCGTTCTATCCAGTCTGGTTTTACTTCGGTAATGATGGATGGTTCACTGGAAGCGGACATGAAAACACCAGCTTCATTTGAATATAATGTAGGTGTAACCTCGGAAGTCGTCAAAATGGCGCATGCCGGTGGTGTTTCTGTAGAAGGCGAGCTAGGATGTCTGGGTTCACTTGAAACAGGTGAAATGGGCGAAGAAGACGGTCACGGTGCAGAAGGCAAGCTGGACATGGATCAGCTATTGACATCGGTTGAAGAAGCGGCTGACTTCGTAAAAGCAACCAATGTTGATGCCTTGGCAATCGCTATCGGTACCTCTCATGGTGCGTACAAGTTCACCAAAGAGCCTACAGGTGATATTCTGCGTATTGACCGCATCAAGGAAATCCATGAGCGTCTGCCTAACACGCATCTGGTTATGCATGGTTCGTCCTCTGTTCCTCAAGACTGGCTGGAAATCATCAACAATTATGGTGGTGATATGGGGCAGACTTATGGTGTGCCTGTTGAAGAAATCGTTGAAGGAATCAAGAATGGTGTAGCAAAGGTAAATATTGATACTGACCTGCGTATGGCTTCTACGGGTGCAATACGTAAACATATGCACGATAATCCTTCAAATTTTGACCCACGTAAATTCCTTAAGGAATCTACCAATGCTATGAAGGAGATTTGTAAGGCACGGTATGAAGCCTTTGGTTGTGCTGGTAATGCTAGCAAAATTGGCAAGATTCTTTCTCTGGATGAAATGTCACAGCGTTACGCAGCAGGTGAACTGGACCAGAAAGTTTCATAATCATACTTTCTGATTTGTAATTAAAAAAGGGATGCCTCTGGTATCCCTTTTTTGTTTATATACAATCCATCTGGGGCTCTAGTCAAAGCGCAAGGATGAAAAAAGCCACTTATCGATAACGACAAGTGGCTCATGTAAAGCAAATTATTATTATTGTTATACGAATAACAATAATACATCGAAATAGATGTGATTATTGCCCCCCGTTTGCGCCTATTAAGACGTAAACAGGATAAGATAGTTCATAAAAAATACAAATAAACACAATTAATTTACTTGCTCCTTGAATATCAATTGCTTACAAATTGCTCATATAAAGAGCAGATAACATGATTCACAATGACAAAAACTAAAGTAATAAACCAGCCCAATAATAGACGTTTTCAAGGTGTAGCCAAAGTCTACGGAGAGCAAGCTTTGGCGCAATTTACCAGTGCACACATTTGCGTCATTGGTTTGGGTGGGGTTGGTTCGTGGGCTGTTGAAGGGTTAGTGAGAAGTGCAATTGGAGAGATAACCCTGATTGACCTGGATCACGTTGCAGAATCTAATATCAACCGCCAGTTACAGGCAACTGATGCCAACCTTGGAAAAGCCAAGGCAGTAGCTTTGGCAGAGCGTATTGCTGAGATCAACCCATACTGTAAAGTAAATATTATCGAAGACTTTATTGACAGTAAAAACCAGTCACATCTGCTTGAGCAGGGGTATGACTGGGTCATTGACTGTATCGACAATTTTCGTACTAAAGCGGCATTGATCCATCATTGCCGCAGGTACAAAATCAAGCTATTAACGGTTGGCGGGGCTGGTGGAATGGTTGATCCGGGCAGAGTCCAGATTGCTGACCTGTCGCAAAGTCGTCAGGATCCACTGTTATCAAAGGTCAGGAAGCTATTGCGCAAGGACTATCATTTCCCCGGAAATCCTGATAGACGTTTTGGGGTTCCTTGTGTCTTTTCGGATGAGCATCTTCGCTATCCGGCTGATGATGGCGAAGTAACTACCCAAAAGCCCAAAGGCAGTGCTACCACGGGTTTGAATTGTGCCACTGGTTTTGGCTCAGCAGTGTGCGTTACTGCGCCTTTTGGTTTTGTTGCTGCTGGCTATGTATTGAGGCGTCTTGCGTCCTGACGGGGATTCGCAAAATAAGATGTGCCGTGCTGAGGTATTCTTGAGCACGGAGAAAAGATATACTACACATACTGAAAAAAATTAGGGGTTTGTATGACACAAGAGGTTCTGGTTCAGGCTGAGAACCTGCATCGTCATTATGGTCCGCATCACGCGGTAGACGGCGTTTCTATTCACTTGCACCAGGGTGAAGTGCTTGCCTTGCTGGGGCCAAATGGGGCAGGTAAATCAACCACCATGCAAATGTTGACGGGCAATATTGCTCCAGGTAGTGGGCAAATCAGGATAGCTGGTATAGATTTACTGGATGAGCCGCGTCTAGCAAAGCGGCATATTGGTTATTTGCCAGAAAAACCACCACTTTACCAGGATATGACAGTGCAGGAATATCTGCGCTATTGTGCAAGTTTGCATGACTTGAGAGGTAAGGCTGCTGTGGCTGCTGTAGATTTTGCTGTACAGCGATGTAACCTTGAAGAAGTGATGAAACGTCTAATTGGTAATTTATCAAAGGGCTTTCAGCAGCGCACAGGTATTGCCCAGGCTATTTTGCACCAGCCATCGGTCATTATTCTGGATGAACCAACAGTAGGGCTGGATCCGGTACAGATTATGGAAATTCGCCAGTTGATTCGTGAGCTAGGTAATGATCATGGTGTCATTTTATCGACGCATATTTTGCCTGAAGTAAAAATGGTGTGTGATCGTGTACAAATTATGGCACGGGGCAGAACTGAGTTTGCGGATACACTCGCCGGGCTGGAAAACCGTCGAGGGAGTCCAGTGCTTTTAGTCGGCTTTGAAACAGATGTTGATGAGCACAAGCTGACAGCTTTAAATGGTGTGACCACGGTAGAGAAACAGGCTAACAGCACGTATCAGCTGCATATAAATGAGCAATTTGCAGCAGATTCTGTGTGTAGGCTGGCTTTTGCAGAACAGTGGAAAATCACACAGATCACGCCACAGTCCGTGAGCCTGGAAAGTATCTTTCTGTCGATTGTTCATCAGGAGGAGTCTGCATAATGAGAACCATGTTGTCTATCGCCTGGACTGAGTTTCGACGCCTGTTTCGTTCCCCCCTCGCGTGGAGCATCCTGGCTGTGATGCAGTTTGTGTTGGGTTTGATCTTTCTGGTGTTAGTGCAGGAATTTCTGGAAGTGGTACAGCCTGATACTGCTGGCATGGATAATGCCCCCGGCGTGACCGATACTATTGTCTCAGCTGTGTATTTATGGTCGGGTATTATTATGTTGGCAGTGATGCCTATTCTGACCATGCGTACTTTTGCCGAGGAGCGTATGAATGGCACATTTACTCTGTTACGCTCTGCACCAGTTTCTGTATCAGACATTGTCCTGGGCAAGTACCTGGGTTTGCTCGGCTTTATTTTGCTGATGGTATTACTGATTTCAGTGATGCCACTTTCATTGCAGCTGGGAACTTCACTGGATCTTGGTAAAATTCTGGCATCCATACTGGGGCTGATTTTATTGCTGGCTTCCTTTGCTGCTGCGGGGCTGTTTATTTCTTCATTAACGCGGCAGCCAATCGTAGCAGCGGTAAGTAGTTTTGGTTTGTTATTGTTTCTGGTAGTGCTGTATATCTCTGGCAAGTCACAGTCCAATGGTAGTGAGCTGTTTATTTACCTGTCGCATTTCGGGCATTTTTTATCTTTTTTACAGGGCTTGTTTCAAAGTGGTGATATGCTTTATTACTTGTTGTTTATTGGCGGGTTTATTGTTCTTACGGTACGCAAGCTCGATAATGAAAGCTTACAGAGGTAAGATTGCGCCATGAAAATGAGTAAAGGGACACATGTAAAGATCGGTGTGCTGGACGCGCTTTTCTATGTGCTATTTGTGGTCATTATCGGCATGTTGGGCTATGTCGCACAGAAATACCAATATCAGGCAGACTGGACGTTTGGTAACCGAAATACACTGAGTACAACCACACAGCAGTTATTAAGCAGGTTGCAACAACCCCTTAGCTTTGTGGCTTATGTACCGGATGATCCTGCAATGCATCGTGAAATCCGCAAGCGTATTGCCAAATATCAGAAGTTTAAGCCGGATATTGTGGTTGAAATGGTCAACCCTGAGCTAGAGCCACAACGCGCAAAAGAGGATGGCATACGCTACCAGGGACAGGTTCTGGTGCGCCTTGGCGAGCGCTCGGAAGTGGTCGAGTCCCTGTCTGAGGCTGTGCTGGCAAATGCACTTCAGCGTTTGTCCCGTTCTGGTGAAAAACTGGTTGTTTTTCTGGAGGGGCATGAAGAACGAGATCCTTTTGCAAAGCAATCATCGGGCATGTCGCGGCTTACTGATGTGCTTAAAAAACGCGGTTTCAGAATACAGCCACATAACCTGGTGCGCACCCAAAGCATGCCTGATAATACCCAATTACTGGTGATTGCATCGCCACAAAAAGATTTACTGCCTGGCGAAGTCAGTATCTTGCAGCAATACCTGGAGCAGGGTGGCAACCTGTTATGGTTACATGAACCCGGGTCTTTGCATGGGCTTGAACCCATTGAAGCGGAGCTGGGTTTGTTAATTGATGATGGAACATTGGTAGATGCAAATAAACAATTACGTGACTTGCTGGGAATTAAGCATCCGGCAGTGATTCCAGTGGTTGACTATAATGGCGCCCAGATTAGCAAGGACTTGAATACACAAACTATATTTCCCCTTGCTACCTCCATCAATCGGGATGAATCACAAAACAACAACTGGCAATATGAGGATTTCTTGTTGAGCTTGCCAACAAGCTGGCTGGAGATTGACAAACTGGAAGGGAATGTCAGCTTTGATGAGGATGCAGGGGATAAGCCCGGACCATTGCCAATTGGTGTGTCTATGACTCGTGAGCTTGAAAAAGTGACTAATACTGAAAAGCTTCACGGGAATCAGCAACAGCGAGTTGTTGTTGTTGGCGATAGTGATTTCATGCTCAATGCC